>RFIU01000325.1 GCA_003695555.1 Alphaproteobacteria bacterium | reverse complement strand
GAACTCAGGGACCGCTATCGGGATCTGAAGGTGGAGCGTCCCTTCGCCTATATCCGCTGACTGCTTGCGGTCGGCCGGTACCGATCACGGTTCGTTGTCCTCCTCTTCGGCCGCGTCCAGTTCACGCTGGATCGCCGCCGCCGTACGAATCGCGCTGCGGATACCGGCGGCTGCGCCGAGGAAGAAGAAAAGCAGCAGGAACCAGGGAGAGGTGCCGAGCAGTCGGTCGAGCAGCCAGCCGAGGATGCCGCCTGCCACCAGACCGGAAGCCATCTCGACCGACAGGCGAAAGGCTGCATCGAGCGCACGATTGCGGAAGGTGCGCAAGGGACGTGGACGGGGTTCCGTTTCGGCGCGCAGGCGTGCGATCCGGCGTGCGAAATCATCCGATGACCGATTCCCGTTCGATGACTTGCGGTCGTTCATTCGGCTGCCAGCATGGTTTCCGCTCGTTGGAGATCGACGGATACGAGCTGTGAGACGCCGCGTTCGGCCATCGTCACGCCGAACAGGCGGTGCATGCGGGCCATCGTCATTTCATTGTGGGTGACGACGAGGAAACGTGTGCCGGCGCGTGAAACCATCTCATCGAGCAGATTGCAGAAGCGATCCACATTGGCCTCGTCCAGCGGAGCATCGACCTCGTCCAGTACGCAGATCGGCGCCGGATTGGTCATGAAGACGGCGAAGATCAGTGAGATCGCGGTCAACGTCTGCTCTCCACCCGAGAGCAGGCCGAGCGATTGCAGGCGCTTGCCCGGCGGGCTTGCCATGATCTCGATGCCGGCTTCCAGGGGATCATCGGACTCGACGAGTTCGAGGTGCGCATGACCGCCGCCGAACAGTCGTGTGAAGAGCGCGCTGAAGTGCGTATTGACCGCCTCGAACGCCTGAAGGAGCCGGTCGCGCCCTTCGCGGTTGAGGCTTGAGATCGCCTGACGCAGGCGTGTGATCGCCTGTTCGAGATCTTCGCGTTCGCCGGCGAGATGATTCCGTTGTTCGGCAAGTTCCGCCTGTTCCTCTTCGGCGCGCAGATTGACCGCACCCAGTCGTTCACGTTGCGCGCGGGCGTTCGCAAGCTCGGTCTCGAGCACTTCGATCGCCGGCGGTGTGTCAGCAAAACCGCCCTCTGCCATCCGTTCGGCAAGTGTGCGGGGGCCGATCTCCAGCCGCTCCTCGATCTCATGAACGATTTCGGAAAGACGTTCCTGGGCATGGGTGCGGTCGGCTTCGAAGCGGGCGCGCTCTTCACGGGCCAGAGAGAGCGCTTCACGCGCATCTTCCAGCGCCCGGTCGAGCGTGCGTTTGCGATTTTCTTCGCGCGCCAGGCGATCGGCTGCGGCACGTGCCGCCTCTTCGAGTTGCGCGATCTGCTCCTCGAGCGCCCGGCGCCGGTTGGCAAGACGTTCCGGGTCGCCGGCCAGCCGCTGACGTTCGGCCGCCAGCGCCTTGCGACGGCGGGTGAGGTCCGCAATCCGCCGCTCCGCGCGCTCAAGGCGCGAACGCCAGGCATCTTCCTCATGGGCCAACGCTTCCAGTCTTCCAGCCGCCTCTTCCCGCTGACGGGCATGGCGATCGTATTCGGCCCGCGCTTCCGCCAGCGCGGCACGCGCGGCTTCCAACCTCTTCCGCTCGGCGGCAAGCTTCTCTTCAAGGACGGCATCTTCAGGCAGTTCGGCGATCGCCGCTTCCAGTTCCTGACGTCTGGTCGCGATCTCTTCCGCCTGCCGTGCGAGTGCTTCCGCGCGTTCCCGCTCGGCGGCTCGTCTGGCCTCCAGACGTGCGTGTTCGCGCGCGGCCTCATCGCGGGATTGCGCAGCTATCCGGCGCGCCTCTTCGGCCTTGCGCAGTCGCAGGTCGAGTGTGGCGAGCTGCTCTTCCCGTTCGCTGCTCGTCCGCTCCGCCTGCGACAGGCGTTCATCGATACGGGTCTTTTCCTGTTCGGCCAGCGCGAGCGCTTCGCGCAGACGCTTCAGGCGATTGTGGCGGACGAGACGATGGGCAGCCCTTGCCTCGTCCCCGACATGGCCGAAGAAGCCGTCCCATGTGGCGACGATGCCATTTTCGGATACCAATATCTGTCCGGGTCCAAGCGCGGCCTGCAACCCGCGCATCACTTGTGCGACCGATACCGGGTCATCGCGGCGAACCAGACCGGAAAGCGCGATGCGTCGGGAAAGGGCGGCGGGCACAGCCGGCAGCAGTGTCGATAAGGGGATTGCCCCATCAGGCAGATCGGGCAGGTCGGCGGGCGCATAGGCGGGAAGCCGGCGCCAGTACCGACGACCGCCGTCTTCCTTGCCGGCAATGCCGGCGGCAGGATCATCGTCCGACTCCAGTCTCGCGTCGGATGCCGCGTCGAGCAGGGCGCCTACCGCCTGTTCAAGCCCCTCCGGCACGTCAAGCCCGGCAAGGGCATCGCCGCCTTCTTCCGCTTCATGCATGAGCGTTTGTTCGAGTGCGGCGATCTCGCTTTCGATACCGGTGCATTGTGCGCGCGCGGCGGTCTGTTCGGCGAGCAGGGCACCGCGGGCAGCGGCCGCCTCCTCGCAGGCAGTCTGCAGCTCTTCTCGCTCCTTGACGAGAGAGCGGATCGTCTCCTCTATCCTTTCCAGTTCGGCGCCCGCTTCTGTAAGGCGTCTGCTGGCGTCCTTGAGGGCGGTCTCGGTCGTGTTGTCGTCGCCCAATCCGGCCAGGTCTTCGGTGACCCGGTCGGCGCGGCGCACCAGGGTCAGCAGGTCGCTTTGAAGACTTGCCCGCCGGCCGCGATTTGCGGCCGCCTGCTGTGAAAGAGCGTCGAATTCGGATTCCGCTCCGTCCGCTTGCCGGGCGGCGATGCGCAAAGCTTCTTTGAGTTCGTCTTCGCGCTCCCGTGTTCCCTGAAGCAGCGCCTGCCACCGTTCCCGTTCTCCGGCCAACCGCTCTAGTGCCGCCGCCGCATCAGCACGGCCTTCCTCTTCATGGGCGGCATCGGCGGCAAGATCCTCGCTCTGTCGGTCGAGGTCGGCGGCGCGTTCGGCAATGCTCGCCTCCTCGCGCGTGATCTGTTCACGTTCCAGTCGCAGGCGCTGAAGACCGGCGGCAGCCTCGTTGGCCGCTTCTCGAAGCGGGGTCAGGGCAAGATCGGCTTCCGCCTGTTCGCGGGACAGTGCGCTCAGCGCGGCGGTGGTTTCGGCAAGCCGGCCTTCGGCCGTCTGCAGCGCCCGTTCGCTCTCACGAAGTGACGCGCCAGCTTCTTGCCAGCGCCGCCAGAGGAGGGCGGCTTCAAGAGTGCGGATGCGCCGAGAGATCGTCCGGTAGCGTTCCGCCTGACGGGCCTGGCGCTTGAGCTGGCCGATACGCTGTTCGAGCTGATCGAGCACGTCCTGAACCCGCGAAAGATTGGCCTCGGCAGCGCGAAGTTTCTGCTCGGCCTCTCGTCTGCGGCTGTGCAACCCGGCAATGCCGGCGGCTTCTTCCAGGATAGCGCGACGATCAGTGGGTTTTGAGTTGATCAGCTCGGCGATCTTTCCCTGTCCGACGAGAGAGGGCGAGCGCGCCCCGGTGGAGGCGTCGGCGAAGAGAAGCTGGACATCCTTGGCGCGCACCTCACGCCCATTGATGCGATAGAGCGAACCCATGTCGCGTTCGATGCGGCGCGATACCTCGATCTCGTCGGCATCATTGAACAGGGCGGGGGCACGGCGTTCGCGATTGTCGATCAGCAATGAGACTTCGGCGATGTTGCGTGCCGGGCGCCGCGAGGTTCCGGCGAAGATTACATCCTCCATACCCTTCGAACGCATCGAGGAAGGCGCATTCTCGCCCATCACCCAACGCAGCGCCTCGACCAGGTTGGACTTACCGCAGCCATTGGGCCCGACGATGCCCGTCAGGCCGTCCTCGATCCGAAGTTCGGTCGGATCGACGAAGGACTTGAAACCCGAAAGCCTGAGACGGCTGAATTTCACGGTCTGCTTCCTCGCTGGCTGGCGGCTGTGCGGGTGATCGGTTCGCCCGCCTTCACAGCGCCTTCTCGATCTCCTTCTTCAGCGTCTCATAATCGCCGATCGGCGGCAGGGTGCGACCATTCAGGATAAAGGTCGGGGTTCCGGCCACCTGATGGCGTTCGGTGCCGATCTTCGTCATTTCGACGAGCTTCTTCTGGAGGTCCTTGTCCTTGATGCAACGATCGAAGTCGGCCCGCGATACGCCGGCGCGACGGAATGTGGCGGCAAGATCGGAGAGGATCGTCTCGCGATCGCCGCTTGAGACATTGCGCATCCATTCACGCTGGCGGGCATAGAGCAGTTCGATCAAGGGCTGCTGCATGTCCGCAGGCTGGCAGCGCACCGCGGTCGAGGCGATGAGATCAAGACCGTTCAGAATGAAGTTCCGGAAGACGTAGCGGACCTTGCCGGTATCGATATAGTCGCGCTTCAGTTCGGGAAAGATCTCGCTCTCGAAATGGGCGCAGTGCGGGCAGGTGAGCGATGCGTACTCGATCAGGGTGATCGGCGCATCCGGCGAACCGATGGTGATATCGGGCAGGCCGGCGGTTTCCTCGTTCGGCGCCGCGAGCGTGGCGTGGGGGGCCGCCTTGCGGCCGCCCGCGCGATCCTCCTGGCCGGCCCCGACAGACGCCGCCGTTTCTTGCTGCGCCTGCTCTCCGGCAGGCGATGCGTCCCCCTTATCCTTGCTTGTCTCTCCGCAGGCCGAAAGCATCAATGCGACAAGAAATGCGATCGGCAGCAGCCACCCTTGCCAGCGCATGTATCGTCCTTTCCCATATGCTGATCCCGATGGGCGCAAATTGTGGTCCAATACGGACTACCCCACCATATATTGCGATTCTGTTCCATGGCGATTTAGCCATGTCCGGGCCCGTTTGACCAGAGGAAATCGCCTCTCTTGTTCGGTTCGCGAATCGGTGTTCGGCCTTCTAACCGGCCGGCGTCTCGTCGTCGGAGGGGGGAGGAAACTCCTCGCTCTCGGCTTCACCCGCCGGGGGAGAATCGCTCAACAGCATCGCCCCCCATCTCGCGAGCAACCCGGAAAGATCGGGATCGCGAATCTTGGCGGCGACCCGTCGGGCCTCCTGGCAGGCGGGCGAGTTGGGGGCGGGGGGCTTTCGGCGTGGCTTGCCGGCTGTTTTTGGGATGGGCAGCGGTGCTTGGGAAAGCGCAATGCGGGCGATCGCTCCATAGCCGAAATGGCGGTTGACGCGTTCCAGAATGAGCGGGGTTCCGTGTTGCACGAGCGGTGCAAAAGCCGGTGCGACCTTGATGTGAAGCGTGCCGTTGCGGCGCGTATCGCGAGCGAATGTGATCTTGATCGGCAGACACATGCCGGCGAGCTCCTCACCCACGATCTCCTTCCAGCGGCTGACGATTTCCTGATGCAGAAAGCCGCGCGCCCGATACAGACGGACGACCTCGCCGGGCAGAAGACGGGAGAGCGGCAGGGTGCGCGAACGGCGTTCCGCGCGCCTGCTGCTGCGCGGACCAGACTTGTGCGAAGATGATGTTCCCGCAGGTCTCATGACCTGTCGATCCTAGCCGATCGTCGGTGCGCCGCAAACCGTTGGCTGGCATCCCTTCGGCCGCTCTGTTAGAGGCGGGAGATGAGCTCGACCGACCTATTGCATGGGTGGAAGAAGATGGTGGATGGCGTGCCAGGCGGGCGGGAATCTCTTTCCTCATGCCACCTGCCCGAGGGCCGGCCGCTGCTGGAGCCGGCAATGATCGCGGACCTCCTCAACTGGTTCGCGCGGTATCGCCGTCATGACCTGCCATGGCGCCGCACTCGACCCGACGGGCGGCGCGATCCATGGCGGGTATGGCTGGCCGAGATCATGCTGCAACAGACCACCGTCGCCACCGTCGCTGCCCGCTTCGATTCATTTCTGACCCGTTTCCCGGACGTCTTCTCTCTCGCCAGCGCGGGTGAGGAAGAGGTGATGGAGGCTTGGGCTGGCCTAGGCTACTATGCCCGGGCGCGCCATCTGCATCACGCGGCGCAACGGATCGTCGAGAAATGGGGAGGCAACTTCCCCCGGACTTTCGATGAATGGGCGCAGCTGCCCGGTATCGGGTCCTATTCGGCCGCCGCCATTGCTGCGATCGCCTTCGGCGAGCCGGTGTTGCCGGTCGATATCAATG
>RFIU01000324.1 GCA_003695555.1 Alphaproteobacteria bacterium | reverse complement strand
GCTCACCCCACGAAATTCGAGACGGCCGGCAAGACGCCGCCGGATGATCGCCGGCCCGCTCGAAGCGTCAGCGGCACGATCGGCTTTCCGGTCACCCTTTCCGTCATCGCCGGCCGTGCCGGAGGGATCATCGAGCGGATAGCGAAGGACATCATCAATTCGCTGAAGATCGCCGAGAATGGTCTGGAACTGACCGCCGAGCATGACGAACTGCTGCACGGGGGTGGCGACCTGAAGCCAGAGGGCCTGAAAAGCGGTCAGTCCACCGATTGAAAGCTCGCCTGCCATGACGAGACGGGCACCAACATAAAGTACCACTGCCTGCGCCAGCACGGCGATGAGCTGCGGGGCGATTTCGAGAATGGCGGTCGCCGCGCCGAGCCGCTGATGACTGTTGACGAGCTTCGCCTGATGGCCCGACCAGGTCTCGAAATAGTCCTGCTCGCTACCTGCCGCCCGGATCGTCTCGATGCCGGCGAGCCCGGCCATCGAAATGCCGGCGAGCGCGCCCTGATCGACGAGATAGCGGCTGTTCAGCTCCTGCCGGCGTCGGGCGACCAGCTTCAGCACTCCGATATGCAGGCCGATGGTAACCAGCGCGACGAGGGTCAGCGGTGGGCTGAGCAGGAAAAGTGCCAAGAGAAAGATGCACGCGACGATCAGCGAGACGGCAGTCGTCGGCAGCGGACCTGCGAGCAGGGCAGCGATGCGCCGGGCACCAACCATCCGATTGGCAAGATCACCGGCCTGTCGCTGGGCATAGAAGCGCATCGGCAGATGCAAAAGGTGCCAGAAGAATTCGCTGGCGATGGCAAGATCGAACTTGGTCTGAAGCGCGATCAACAGACGCTGCTGAAACCAGACGAGCAGACCGCCGACGATGCCGGCGACCACCAGGCCGGCGACGAGCGGGAACAGCCAGTCGGAAAATCCGCGCACCAGCACGTCATCGACGAAGATCTTGAGGGAAAACGGCAGAACGAGACCGGGCAGTGCGAGGAACAGGCTCGTCAATGCGATGGAGAGCACGGCTGCGGGCGAACGGGCCAGTCGTTCACCGAGCGCCCGCCAGACCTGTGGCGGGCGGCCGCCGCGACGGAATGCGGGACCGGGGGAAAAGACGAGCGCGATGCCGGTGTACTGGCGGCCGAATTCCTCGATGGTCAGCATGAGCCGCCCGCGTGCCGGATCATTGATGAAAACATGTTCGTCATCAAAGCCGTCGATGACGACGAAATGATTGAAGCCCCAGAAGACAATGAGAGGGAAAGTCTGCTCGCGCAATCGATCAATGTCGATCCGCAGCCCCTTTGCCTCCAGCCCGTAATAGCGGGCCGCCCGAACGATACCGGCTGCCCGGGCGCCGTCGCGGGTGACGCCGGAGACGATACGCAGCTCTTCAAGCGGCACCCAGCGTCCATGCCAGGCAAGCACCATGGCAAGCGAGGCCGCCCCGCACTCGACCGCCTCCATCTGCAGGACGGTTGGCGTGCGCACGCCACTCGTCGGACGGCGACCGAAGATGCTAGCGGGAAGCATCGGCACCGCCATCCCTGCCCTTGTCCGACGAGAAACCGAACATGGTGCCAAGTATTGGCATCAGAATCGAAAACGGCGGAACACGGCGGACCACCACCTCGCTCGATGCCAGCGTCCCGGGGGTCAACGGCCGCGGCGACCCCCTTGATGCCGTCCAGTCGAAGCCTTCGCCCCCCGGACCGGGGTCGAGCGTGATTTCCGCTTCAATCGGGGCGCCGGCCGCCAGAATCTGTTTCACCAGCGCCTCGTTGCCGAATCGGGAAAGAAGATCGGCACGATCGCGTGGCAACGGGCTCACCTTCACCACCCGCGCACGGATAACGCCATGGATTTCGCGCTCAACACTGCTCGGACCGATGAAGGCGGGCATGCCCACCGCCACCTTCTTGCCGGCGGCCACCGGAAAGAAGGCATAGGCCGTCAAGCTTCCGCCCTTTGTCTCGACAGTGACGACCGGATCGCCCGCGCTCACCCGCTCGCCGGCCAGCTCCTCCACCGCCACGACCGTGCCGTCGGCGGGCGAGGTAATGCGGGTGCCTTCATCGTGCCGGGCCATGAGAGCGGCAAGCTGCCCGCGCGCCTGCAACAGGCTGCGGTGAAGATCGTCAATGGAAGCCCGCCGGGACGCCTGACGCGCCGCGTGATCGCTTTTCAGACGCGCGATCGCGGCCGGGATCGCAAGCAGCTGCTGACGTGCCGCCAGCAGTTCCTGCCGGGTCGTCTGCACCGTATCGCGGCTGGCGAAGCCCTTCCCGGCGGCAGTCTCCAAGGCGGCGAATCGTTTGGCGAGAAAGGCTTCGCGCTCACGCGCCGCCTTGAGCAGGGTCTGATGCGATTTCAAAGCATCGGCCAACGCACGGGCGTCCTCGGCCTCCTCGCGCGCGACTTCGGCCTTGCGGCTCTTCCATTCCAATTCGATAGCCGAAACCTGATCCTTGAGCGCGGCGATCTGCGTCTCGAGAACCGGCAGCGAGAGTTCGGCGAGCAGCGCCCCCTTTTCGACCGAATCTCCGCGACGCGCATAGAGGGCGATGACGCGGCCCTCAGCCGGTGCTTCCAGCGCATAGACCCGGCTGCCCTGATGCAGCAGCACGGCCAAGCCGTTGACGCGATAGTCGAGACGGCCGAAGAAGGCCCAGGCCAAGGCGGCGGCGATCAGCACGCCGAAAGCGGCGATTGCCAGCCAGTGGCGGGTTCCGACCAGCTGAACGGAAGCCTCAAGGCCGCGCGGATCACGCAGTTCCTCAATCGCTTCCTTGCGAAAGAATTCCGGCATCGTGCGGGACGCTCCTTGGCCATCTTGAAGTGCCGGCAGCTCACGGCATCATTCCCCGGGAAGACAGCCGCATCCATCCGACCAACCGGCAGGCACCGGAGCATTCAAGGCTGCCATCATGTATTCGCGATTGCAAGCGGATCGGCAGGCATCGCAGGCACCCCCTTCTGCCCTTCCCCATGAAAACACCCTGTTTCCACCATAATAATATTATTTCACACATGAATTATATGTTGAATGAATTCCCCCGCTCATGATAGAGAAATCGCTGCTTGGAGCGGGTTCGGAGGAAAATGCTTTCCGCCGGAAATACGGGTGTTTTGCTCTCCATCTCCTTGAAGGAGAATGGCGAAGGGGGGATGTCTTCTGCAGCATCTTCAAGACACCATGGCCATGCCCGCATCCGGCATCCGAACGATTCCGGCATCCGGCCGGAAAGGAACAAGGGGCGCCCCGGATCAGGGTGCATGTGGTTCATCATAGGTACATCTTGCCGCATGAAAATTGCCGGCGGGATCATCAATGAGCCCCCCTACTGCCGAGGAAACCCACCTGGAGAGGAGATCTAAGATGGCACAGGATGCTGCCAAGGCCTATGGACAGGTCATTGCCCGCGCATGGAGCGACCCGGCTTTCGCCGCGAAACTGAAGAGCGACCCGGCTGCCGCCTTGGCGGAAGCGGGAGTCGAGGTACCCGATGGCGCCAAGGTGACGAGCTATTTTGCCGAAGAGAACGAGGTCGTCGTTCTGGTGCCGGCAAAACCGTCGGAAGAGCTTTCGGATGAAGCGCTGGAAGCGATGGCCGGCGGCGGAACCAAGGGCTCAGCCGGCACAGCCGGCACCGCCGCCTGCCCGATCGGCACCTTCGGCTGTGCCGGAACCGCCGGTTCTCACTGATCGATCAAGCACGGCTATAGCGGGGCGGCGCTACGCAGGCTGCCCCGCTGCCCTCATGATTTCATCCGGTACAGGACCTTGGAGATGCCAGTGGATCAGACCAAGACCCATGGACGGATCATCGCCCGCGCATGGAGCGACCCGGCTTTCGCCGCGAAACTGAAGAGCGACCCGGCTGCCGCCTTGGCGGAAG
>RFIU01000323.1 GCA_003695555.1 Alphaproteobacteria bacterium | reverse complement strand
TGCGGCGTCGTGCTTGTCGAGGATTGCCTCGACGACCGCCCGCTTGGCCAGCGTCTCGCCCGGTTTGACGGGGGCGCCCTCGGGCTTGAAGTAGTCCACATGGAAGCGCAGCACGTTGCCGTCTTCGATGGCGTGGGTGATCGTGTAGGCGTGGAGCTCCTGCTGAAAGACCTCCTGCGTCGTCTTTAGGCGCGCTTCCTCGCCCTCGACCCGATACGTGCTGGCGTTCTTTTCGAAGATCGGCGTGCCGGTGAAGCCGAAGAGCTGGGCGTTGGGGAAGAACTCCTTGATGGCCTTGTGATTTTCTCCGAACTGTGAGCGGTGGCATTCATCAAAGATGAAGACCACGCGCTTGTCGCGCAGCGGCTCGAGCCGCTCGCGATACTGGCGCTTGTTCGTCCCGTCCAGCGCCAGGCCCAGCTTCTGGATGGTGGTGACGATGACCTTGTCCTTGTAGTCCTCGGACAAGAGCCGCCGCACCAGGGTTTCGGTGTTGGTGTTCTCCTCGACGCAATTCGGCTGGAAGCGATTGAATTCTTCCCGGGTCTGCTTGTCGAGATCCTTGCGGTCGACCACGAACAGGCATTTCTCGATGTCGGGATTGTCCTTGAGCAGTGTCGAGGCCTTGAACGAGGTCAGCGTCTTTCCCGAGCCAGTCGTGTGCCAGATGTAGCCGTTGCCGCGGTTCTCGTGGATGCAGTCGACGATCGCCTTGACCGCATAGACCTGATACGGGCGCATCATCATGAGCTTCCGCTCGCTCTGAATGAGCACCATGTAGCGGCTGATCATCTCGGCGAGCGTACATTTCGCCAGAAACTGGTCGGCGAACTCGAAGAGGTTCTCAAACTTCTTCTTGTTGTCGCGTGTGGCCCAGCGGTAGATCGGCAGGAAGCGCTCATCCACATTGAAGGCAAAATGCTCGTCGTTGTTGTTCGCGAAATACCAGGTTTGACTGCGATTGCTGACGATAAACAACTGCATGAAACAGAGCAGGCTGTTCGTGTAGCCGTTCCCCGGATCGTTGCGGTAATCGATGATCTGCTGCATCCCACGGCGCGGCGAGACCTGCAGCGATTTGAGTTCGATCTGCACAAGCGGCAGGCCGTTGATCAGCAGGATGACGTCATAACGGTGGTGGCTGCTGCGCGTGTTCATCCGCAACTGGCTGACAACCTCGAAAGTGTTCTTGCACCAGTCCTTGAGGTTGACGAGCTGGTAGTGCAGTGGCGTGCCATCCTCGCGCTCGAAAGTATTCCAGTTCCGCAGCCGCTCCGCAGTCGCGAAGACGTCGGGCGTCACGATCTCTTCGAGGAGCCGTTCGAACTCGCTGTCAGTGAGTTTGACCCGATTCAGCGCCTCGAACTTTTGGCGGAAATTTCTTTCCAGTGCATCTCTGTCTCTAATGTCTTCTCGCTTCGAGTACTTCAGCCCTTCCAGTTTAAGGATTAGTTCCTGCTCAATCTCGGCTTCTCTTGTCATTGGAACCTCGACATTTTCCGATGCAGACGCCGGATAGTGCACACGGAAGGGGCTGATACTCCAGTGGTTTACCGTCGCGGGCGACTTCTGTCGAGCGTGCGCTGTATGCCGACCAAAGATGCGCAGTGGCAGTTGGCCCACTTTTCCACATGATCTATCGAAGGGAGCTGCATCTAGGTTGAGGCAAGACCGCGCACCACCCTTTGCAACGCGTTGCAAGCGTCAATCTGGCGGGCACGGTTGTAATGCTTGGTTGAGGTGGTCAAGGTCGCGTGCCCCAAGATGTCGCGGATAATGCCAACATGCTCGGGGTCGACTTCGGCGATGCTTGTTGCCACGATGTGCCGGAAGGCGTGGGTGCGCAGCTCCACGCCGAGGATGCGTTGCGTCACCTTGGGCAGCTCGCGGGACAGTCCGTCAGGCGTGATGGGATTGCCGTACTGCCCGATCCAGAGATGGTCTGACGTTTTCCCACCAAGCAGCGCCGGACGGTGCATGCCCAGATACCACCGCATGGGCGCGATCAGACGCGGCGGGAAGGGGAAGTCGTGGTTTCGACGATCCTTCATGTCATCCGCCGGGAAATGCAGCCTGAACCCCTCGGACGTCTCCCGCAAGTGAAGTCCGATCTTCATCGCGAGAAGCGCACGGCGCCGCACAGGTCGTGCAATCAGGAAGGCGATCATCAACGCCTGTCGGAAGCGGATTGCGCGGCGCAGGTCGGTCAACGCATGGTCGCGCTCGACCTTTCGCATGCGCTCCAAAGCCAGGTTGAAGACGCCGCCCGCCGAAATGGCCGGCGCTTGGGCGAGGGTTTCATTGTCCAGCCGTGCACGAAGGCGCCTCTGGACACGAGCAAGCCAAGACCAATCCAGGCCTGGTGCGGCGCCAAGCGCGATCACCAGAATGCTGGTAGCGAGATTGTAAGTGCTGCGAGGCTTCAGACGGGCGTCGCATTCGGCGATGAAACCTGCGACCGTATCCTTCCTGATCCGCTCGACGGGCTCGAGATGCAGTTCACCAGCGTGGCACCGCGCCAGGTAAGACAACCACTGACCATAGCCTTGCAGGCGCAATCGTCTCGTCCCGCGCGACCAATCGCAGTAAGGGCCGGGATCGTCGAAGATGTCGCCCTTAGCCGTGAGGCGGTCGAGCAGTGTTCGATCCGCCTCCGGCCAATCTTCGAGCTTAAGAACAAGGGGGATACCTTCCGCTTTTTCAGCCATCGCCCTTCCCCCGCATGGGCGCAAGGACCACGTCTTCGTACCTTTCGACCGCCTTCTTGCTGGTGAGCCGCGAATAGAACTGAACGGTTGTTTCCAGCTTCTTGTGGCCGAGGATTCTGCGGACCGTTTCATATTCCCCCGGCGATGCATCCAGGAACAGCTTGGCGGCGAGATGGCGGAACAGGTGGGCGTGAACCATCAGACCCGTCTCGCGCAGGATTGCGGCACTAAGGTCTTGGCTAAGCGTTCCCGGTCGTCGAGGCGCGCCGGTCGATCTTTGCGGAAAGAGCGCCGTCGAAGGTGCCTCGGTCAGCATCGGGCGAAATTGTTGGATGTAGGTCTGAAGGATGCGTGAAACCTCAACACCGAAATCGGCCTCGATGGGCGTGCCATTCTTGACCTCACATCCTTCGATCCGAATCGAGTAGAGCGGATAGCGTCCCCCCCGCCGCTGGCGCACGTGACGCTTGAGATCGAGCGCGGCAAGGTTTGCCACTCGCATCGGGCAAGACAGCAGGATCGAGATCGCGGCCGCCCGCATGGCGTCCAGCGCGGCATACCGACCCTCAGGGTTTTGTTTTGCCCGCCTGAT
>RFIU01000322.1 GCA_003695555.1 Alphaproteobacteria bacterium | reverse complement strand
TTCACACCCGTGCCCATGCCGGCCTTTTCGATGTTTCGCACATGGGGCAGGCGCGGATTCTTCCGGCGCGCGCGGGTGAGGATCCGGCGGTTGCGCTGGAACGTCTGATGCCCGGCGACATCCAAGGTCTGAAACCCGGCCGGCAGCGCTACTCGATGTTGCTCAATGACGAGGGTGGGATCATCGATGATCTGATGATCGCCCGCCAGGATGCCCCGGACGGGCGCCTGTTTCTCGTCGTCAATGCGGCGACCAAGGAGAAGGATTTCGCTCTTCTCGCCGAACGGCTCGGCGAAGCGATTCGCATCGAACGCTTGGATGATCGCGCCCTTGTCGCTCTCCAAGGGCCAGAGGCGGTACAGGTTCTTTCTGTGATCATTCCGGGGGTCGAGGCGCTTTCATTCATGCAGGCCGGTGCATTCGACTGGCAGGGGGCTAGCCTGTGGGTTTCGCGTTCGGGCTATACCGGCGAGGACGGCTTCGAGATTTCGCTGCCGGCGGATCGCGCGGAAGCCTTCTTCCGGCGTCTGCTCGATGATGCACGGGTTCGGCCCGTCGGTCTTGGCGCGCGCGATTCGCTGCGTCTGGAGGCGGGGCTGTGCCTTTATGGTCACGATATCGACGAGACTACCGATCCGGTCGAGGCGGATCTTGCCTTCGCGATATCGAAGCGGCGTCGCGAGGCCGGCGACTTTCCCGGCAGCGAACGGATCCTGAAGGCCCTTCGCGAGGGGCCGTCGCGCCGTCGCGTCGGCCTGCGCCTCGAAGGTCGGGCGATTGCCCGAGAAGGGGCCGAGATCATGGACGAGAGCGGCGAAAACGAGATCGGCCGAGTGACGAGCGGGACCTTTTCGCCGACATTGCAGCGGCCGATCGCGATGGGTTACGTCAAGACGGCGCTGGCCGATGCGGGTCGTGCGCTGCGGGTCGCCGTCCGGCGGCGCTTGGAGCCGGCGGAGGTTGTGGCACTGCCCTTCGTGCCGCACCGCTATGCGCGCCGGTCAAAATGATGGCTTCAAGAGCGGGAGGAAGAGAAGAGATGAGCGACATCCGTTTTACGGAAGATCATGAGTGGATCCGCATTGAGGGCGACGAGGGCGTCATCGGTATCACCGACTATGCGCAGGGGCAGCTCGGTGACGTGGTCTTCGTCGAACTGCCCGAGATCGGCGCAGAATTCGCCAAGGGCGACGAGGCGGCGGTGGTCGAATCGGTCAAGGCGGCAAGCGAGGTCTATTCGCCCGTCTCCGGCACCGTCACGGCGGTCAATGGCACGCTCGAGGACGAGCCGGCACGGGTCAATTCCTCGCCGATGGGTGAAGGCTGGTTCTTCCGCTTGAAGATTTCGGAGCCGAGCGAGCTCGACGCGCTGATGGATGAGGCCGCCTATCGCGATTACGTCGCAGGTCTCGACTGAAGATACTGAAGGAAGAGGCAGGGCACGGCGCGCCCCTAGGCGCGGTGCACCCGACATGGGAGTTCGCGAATGCGGTATCTTCCTTTGAGCGATGCGGATCGTGCAGCGATGCTGGACGCGGTTGGCGTGCGCGAGATCGACGAACTGTTTGTCGATGTGCCAGCGGAATTGCGCAATCCGACGCTTTCCTCACTTCCCGACCATGCCGGAGAGATGGCGGTGGATCGCCGTTTCCGCGATCTTTCGCGACGCAATCTGCCCGCCTTCGAGCATCCCTTCTTCGTCGGCTGCGGCGCTTATCGCCATCACGTGCCGGCGAGCGTCGATCATCTGATTCAGCGCGGCGAGTTCCTGACCGCCTATACGCCCTATCAGCCGGAGATCGCCCAGGGCACGCTCGCCTATCTCTTCGAATTCCAGTCCCAGGTCGCCGCCCTGCTCGGCATGGAGGTCGCCAATGCATCGATGTACGATGGCTCGACAGCGACGGCCGAGGCGGTACTGATGGCCCGGCGTCTCGCCAAGCGGCGCGAAAAGGTGGTGCTCGCCGGCGGCCTGCATCCCCACTACCGTTCGGTGGTCGAGACGATGCTGCGATTCCGCGGCGAGAAGATCGCGGTGATGCCGGCGCATCCTGCCGCGCCGTCCGCCGACCTTGCGGCGGTGATGGCGGCGATTGATGAAGATACCGCCTGTGTCGTGGTGCAGACCCCGGACGTCTTCGGCCATCTTCACGATCTTTCGCCGCTGGCCGAAGCCGCGCATAAAAAGGGCGCGCTGCTGGTCGCGGTCACGACCGAGGTCGTCTCGCTCGGTACGGTGCGTTCGCCCGGCGAGATGGGTGCCGACATCGTCGTCGCCGAAGGTCAGTCGCTTGGTGTCGGGCTCAATTTCGGGGGGCCGCATCTGGGGCTTTTTGCGACCCGTCAGAAATTCGTCCGTCAGATGCCCGGTCGTCTCGTCGGCGAGACCGTCGATGCGGACGGGCGACGCGGCTATGTGCTCACGCTCTCGGCGCGCGAACAGCACATCCGGCGCGAAAAGGCGACCTCGAACATCTGCACGAATTCAGGACTGGCCGCGCTTGCCTTCACCATTCACCTGACCCTGCTCGGCGAGGTCGGACTGCGCCGGCTCGCCCGTCTCAATCACGCGCGTACGCTTGCGCTGGTGCGCGCGCTGGAGGGGCTGCCCGGCGTCGAGATCCTCAATGACCTGTTCTTCAACGAGGTGACGGTGCGCCTCGACCGGCCGGCGGCACCGGTCGTCTCGGCGCTGGCCGAACGCGACATTCTGGCCGGCGTGCCGGCGACCCGCCTGTTCGGTGGCGACGAGGCGGATGCACAGATGGATCGGCTGCTGATCCTTGCGGTCACCGAGACGGTGCGCGAGACGGACATCGAGCTTCTTGCGCAAGCACTTCGAGACGAGCTGGGAGGTGGCGCACGATGAAGCGGACCGGACGAGCGACGACACCGCCGGCGATGCATGAGAATGCCGCTCCGACCCGCGAGGACGGAGAGGCGGTTCGGCGTTGCCCACCGCCCACCTTCACGGGTCACCGCGCGCTGCTGCATGAGGAGCCGCTGATCTTCGAATATCCTGGTGCCTTCGAGCGTACTGGCGTGGATGTCGAGGATCCGGGCGAGTTCGACGATGCGCTTGGCGATCTCGGTCGCGATGCACCGATCGGCCTGCCGGGGCTGAGCGAGCCCGAGGCGGTGCGTCACTATACCCGGCTTTCCCAGCTCAACTACGGCATCGACAGCGGCATCTTTCCGCTCGGCTCGTGCACGATGAAGCACAATCCGCGCCTTAATGAGAAGCTCGCGCGATTGCCTGGCCTTGCCGACATCCACCCCCTGCAGCCGGAAGAGACGGTGCAGGGCGCGCTCGAGCTGATGGCCGAGCTCGCCCGCTGGCTGAAGGAACTGACCGGGATGCCGGCGGTGACCCTGACGCCGAAGGCGGGCGCACATGGCGAGCTGGCCGGGATCATGGCGATCCGTGCCGCGCTCGAGGCACGTGGCGATGCGCGCGAGGTGATACTGGTTCCCGAATCGGCACATGGCACCAATCCCGCCACCGCCGCCTTCTGCGGCTATCGGATCCGCGCGATTCCCGCCGGCAGGGACGGCCGTGTCGATGTCGAGGCGCTGGCAGCGGCGCTCGGACACGACGTGGCCGGCATCATGATCACCAACCCCAATACCTGCGGCCTGTTCGAGCGCGACATGGTGCGGATCGCGGAAATGGTCCATGCCGCCGGCGGGCTCGTCTATTGCGACGGCGCCAATTTCAACGCCATCGTCGGCAAGGTGCGGCCCGGCGATCTCGGCATTGATGCCATGCACATCAACCTCCACAAGACCTTCTCGACGCCGCACGGCGGCGGCGGGCCGGGGTCGGGTCCGGTGGTGTTCTCCGAGGCCCTCGCCCCCTTTGCGCCGCTTCCCGCGGTGGTGCGTGACGAGGCGAGCGGGCGCTGGCGGCTCGTCGAGCGCTCCGAAGGCGCGCATGCGCAAAGCTATGGACGGCTTGCCGCCTTTCATGGGCAGATGGGCATGTTCGTGCGGGCGCTCGCCTTCATGGAAAGCCTCGGGGCGGACGGCCTGAAGCGGATGTCGGAAGATGCCGTTCTGGCCGCCAACTATGTCCGCGCCCGACTGGAAGACGTGATGAGCGTTCCCTTTCCCGGTCCCAACATGCATGAGGTGCTCTTCGACGACCGCTTCCTGAAGGACACCGGCATCACCACGCTCGATTTCGCCAAGGCCCTGATCGATGAGGGCTTCCACCCGATGACGATCTATTTCCCGCTGGTCGTCCACGGCGCGATGCTGGTCGAGCCGACAGAAAGCGAATCGCGGGCGAGTCTCGATGAATTCATCGGTGCGATGCGCGCCCTGGCCGAGGCCGCGAAGGCGGGCGACCGGGAACGTTTTCTCGGGGCGCCTTATCATGCGCCTCGCCGTCGTCTCGACGAGACCCGTGCGGCGCGTCAGCCCGTTCTGCGCTGGACCCCGCCGCATGATGCGCGCGAGGACAAGGGTTCCTGACCCCTTCCTCTGCTGGACTGCGGGCCTGCGAATCGGAGAAAAGGTGAGGGTTTCCCAAGCGGAGATGTTTAGCTGGCGTACAATCGACTTTGCGGCTTTTCCACACCCCAGAAACGGACTTCGGATGAGAGCGAAGATCAACGTCTTCACAACACCGGCAGGGGGATGCGCAGGAAAGCCCTGTCTCTTATCCCCCGACGAAGGGACGAGGAAAGGGCCCTCACCTTGGCGCGGCAGACTGGGAATTCGCGTAGGAGTACGCGATATGGTTAAAGGTGGAATTGTCACGCGATGCGCCCTTTTGTCGCACCGCAGCAATTCAAGGGTTCGGGCGGATTTTCTTAAGGCTTGAGAAGGCGGGAATTTTTCCCGCCGGCAGCTCCAGCCGGGGTCGGTAAAGGCGGGCCGATCACGCTCTTGCGGGCTGGTGTCGCTCTTGACTTTCACTCTCCTTTAACGAAATTCGCGACAAGAAATTGATGCGAAGGGTTTCATGTGCCGTTGCGGGCACATGCATGTCCCGATGCAGAGAGTTTCCCC
>RFIU01000321.1 GCA_003695555.1 Alphaproteobacteria bacterium | reverse complement strand
GCTCTAGAAAGATAACGCCGGAAGGGAATGCGCAGATGACGGAAACGGCCTTCGATCTGGTGGTCGTCGGCGGCGGCCCGGGCGGCTATGTCGCGGCGATCCGCGCCGCACAGCTCGGGATGAGGACTGCGCTCGTCGAGCGTCAACACCTCGGCGGCATCTGCCTCAATTGGGGCTGCATCCCGACCAAGGCCCTCTTGCGCAGTGCCGAGATCATTCACCTCGCCCGAGAGGGCCAAACTTTCGGCTTCAAGATCAAGGGGGTCGAGCCGGATCTTCAGGCCATGGTCAAACATTCGCGCAAGGTCGCCGCCCAATTGAATGCCGGCGTCAGGACGCTGCTGAAGAAGAACCGGGTGGAAACCGTGATGGGCACCGCCCGACTGGTCGCACGGGATGCGGTCCGGGTCGAGACGGCGGAGCACGGATCACGGACGCTGAAGGCGAAGAACATCATCCTGGCGACCGGTGCGCGGGCCCGAGAACTTCCCGATCTGAAGGCGGACGGGAAGCGGATCTGGACCTATCGCGAGGCCATGGTGCCAGAGGCCCTGCCGAAAAGTCTGATCGTCGTCGGCTCCGGGGCGATCGGCTCCGAGTTCGCGAGCTTTTATGCCGATCTCGGTGTCAAGGTGACCCTCGTCGAGGTGCTGGACCGCATCCTGCCGGTCGAGGATGCGGAGGTTTCCGCCTTCGTCGCCAAGGCCTTCGCCAAGCGCGGTATCGAGATCCTGACCGGCGCTTCCGTCGAGCAGGCGAAGGCGGTGGGCGACGGCCTTGAGCTGGTGATCGCGAAAAAGGAGGACGGCACGCGGGAGACGCGCCGCTTTGATCGGATGATCCTGGCGGTCGGGATTACCGGCAATGTCGAGAATCTGGGTCTGGAAGAGCTCGGCATCCGGATCGATCGCGGTCATGTCGTGGTCGATGAATGGGCCGAGACGAACGTGCCCGGCATCTATGCGATCGGTGATCTCGCGGGCCCGCCCTGGCTTGCCCACAAGGCATCCCACGAAGGTGTCATCGCGGTCGAGCGGATCGCCGGGCTCGAAGGGCTGCATCCGCTCAAGCCTGAGCGCATTCCGGGTTGCACCTTCACCCGGCCGCAGGTCGCCTCGATCGGTCTGACGGAAGCAGCGGCGATCGCCGCCGGGCACGAGATCCGGGTGGGGCGTTTCCCCTTTATCGGCAATGGCAAGGCGATCGCCATCGGCGAGCCGGAGGGTTTCGTCAAGACCATCTTCGAAAAGTCCACCGGCCGGTTGCTCGGCGCCCATATGGTCGGCGCGGAAGTGACCGAGATGATACAGGGCTTCGCGATCGCCATGGAGCTGGAGACGACCGAGGCCGAGTTGATGCACACCGTCTTCCCGCATCCGACCGTCTCGGAAGCGATGCATGAGAGCGTGCTTGCCGCCTTTGGCCGCGCGATCCATATCTGAGGGCGGGCGGTACAGGACGACGTTAACCATGCCGTGCGAGAATGGCGCGGTATCGCCGGGATGTGATCGCACCCGGCTGGCGCACGAAAGGCGAGAGATGAGCGAAGCGACCCCGATCCGAAAGACTCCCTCCGGCCTGCCGCGCAAGCCGGCATGGATCCGTGTCAAGGCGCCGACATCGGCCGCCTATGGCGAGACGCGCCGTTTGATGCGCGCGCTCAAGCTCAATACGGTCTGTGAGGAGGCGGCCTGCCCGAACATCGGCGAATGCTGGCAGGCGAAGCATGCCACCTTCATGATTCTGGGCGAAATCTGCACCCGCGCCTGCGCCTTCTGTAACGTCAAGACCGGCATGCCGGGCCCGGTCGATCCGCTGGAACCGCTCCATGTCGCCGAGGCCTGCGCCGAGCTCGGCCTGAAGCATGTCGTCATCACCTCGGTCGATCGCGACGATCTCGAAGACGGTGGTGCGCGCCAGTTCGTCGCCGTGATCGAGGAACTGCGGCGGCGTTCCCCCGATACCACGATCGAGATCCTGACCCCCGACTTCCGCAACAAACCCGGCGCGATCGAGATGGTCGCGCGGGCACGGCCCGACGTCTTCAATCACAATCTGGAAACCGTACCGCGGCTCTATCCGACGATCCGTCCCGGCGCGCGCTACTATCACTCGCTGAAACTGCTCGAGACGGTAAAGGAGATCGACGCGACGATTTTCACCAAATCCGGCCTGATGGTCGGTCTCGGTGAGGAGAAGGCCGAGGTCGTGCAGGTGATGGACGACATGC
This sequence comes from Alphaproteobacteria bacterium, assembly GCA_003695555.1. Lineage (GTDB taxonomy): Bacteria > Pseudomonadota > Alphaproteobacteria > Sphingomonadales > Rhodothalassiaceae > J084. The sequence goes on along the minus strand of RFIU01000321.1, from coordinate 24,122 downwards.
GTTCGGCCGGCATCGACTTCCTGACGATCGGGCAGTATCTGCAGCCGACGCCGCGTCACGCGCCGGTCGCCCGTTTCGTCCCGCCGGACGAGTTCGCAAGTCTGGAAAAGATCGCCCGCGCGCGCGGCTTCCTGATGGTTTCCGCCTCGCCCTTGACGCGCTCGAGCTATCATGCCGGCGCCGATTTCGAGCGTCTGAAGGTGGCACGTCTCGCAAAACTTGGGGCGCAGAACGGTTCTTCGCCGGACGGCGGGTCGGCGGAGTAGGCAAGCGATGCCTCATCATGCCGAGCGTCGTCATCTGCCTTATGCGCCCGAGCAGGTCTTCGATCTTGTCGCCGATGTCGGCCGCTATCCGGAATTCCTTCCCTGGCTGATCACGGCAAGAGTCTATGCGCGACGCGCTGACGGTTTCGATGCCGATCTGGTGGTCGGCTTTCGGATGTTCCGAGAGCGCTTCACCTCGCGCGTCCATCTCGATCGGCCACGGCGGATCTTCGTCGAATATGTCAAGGGGCCGCTTTCCCATCTCCATAATGAATGGCGCTTCGAGCCGGCGGAAGACGGCGGCACGATCGTTGATTTCACGGTCGATTTCGCCTTTCGATCGACGCTGTTCGAGCGTCTCGTCGGGGCTCTTTTCACCGAAGCGGTGCACCGCATGGTTTCGGCCTTCGAGAAGCGCGCACAAGAGATCTACGGGATGCCCGGCGAAGGCGAGGGTGATATCGAAAGCGGCGCTGTCGAGAGCTGAGCGACCCCTTCTACGGGCCGGCGGCTTCCATCAGCAGGCCGAGGGCGAAGCGGGCCGCCTCCTCGCGCACCAAACCACGGCCACGGTCGGCAAAGTGACGGGTCCAGCTGCGGGTCGCCGTGCCCTTCATCGCCACTGCGAAGCACACGGTACCGACCGGTTTTTCCGGCGTTCCTCCACTCGGTCCTGCGATGCCGGTGATCGAGACGGCGAGGTCGGCATGCGAACGGGCAAGTGCGCCATCCGCCATGGCGCGGGCGACTTCTTCGGATACCGCCCCATATTCCAGGATGAGCGGCGCCGGTACGCCGAGCATCTCGGACTTGGCGGCATTCGTATAGGTGACGAAGCCGCGATCGAAGACCGCGGATGCGCCCGGCACCTCAGTGATCACTGCGGCAACGAGGCCGCCGGTGCACGACTCGGCGGTCGTGACCGAAAGGTCGCGACGTGTGAATTCGGCGACCAGTTCGGTGGCACGGGCGACGAGATCCGGGGCGCAGGTCATGGCATGCGTTCCTCTTTTCCTATCCCGGCAAATTCAGGTGGCGGGCATCATAAGGTTCCAGGCATAGGCGCCCAGAACCACCACGATGCCGGCGGCAAGTCCGGCCGCAAGATCGTCCAGCATGGTCCCGAGGGCCCCTTGGACCCGTTCGTCGAGATGGCCAATCGGTCCCGGCTTCCAGATGTCGAAGATGCGGAAAGCGACAAAGCCCGCAATGCCCGCATCGATGCCGTCGAGCGGCGCAATCAGCCCGGCGCGGGCCGCCATCACCATCACCAGCAGGGTAAGCCACTGGCCGGCGATCTCGTCGATGACGATCTCGGGCGCATCATGGGCGCTCTCGCGTTCCTCGACCACGCCGACGGCCCAAAGGCCGATGACGAGTGCCAGAAGAAAGGCGATGGCGAGTGCGGTGATGCCCTGCGATGCGAGGATGGGCCAGGCGAGCAGAACGGCAAGCGCCGATCCCCAGCTTCCCGGTGCCGGTCGCATCAGGCCCGAACCGAAGCCGTAGGCGATCGTCGCAGCAAGAAACTGCCGGGGAGTCCGGGGAATGCCGGCGGCATCCGTCGCAGGCACCTTCTCACCGAATTTCCTGCCGCCTTCTTCCATGATGTCTTCTCTCCATTCCTTCGGTGCCTGTTGAAAAAAATGTCCCATATCGACAGTCCCTTCTGATCTACGCTGCGGGGACATTCCCTGTTCCCGGGCGATCGCTCGCCGGCAGGGCGACACTGACCGCCGCCTGTGCCGCCAGACCTTCACCGCGTCCCGCAAAACCGAGCTGTTCGGTGGTCGTCGCCTTGATCGAGACGCGCGACATCTCGGTACCGAGGATTTCCGTCAGCCGTCGGCGCAATGCCGAGCGGTGCGGGCCGATCTTCGGCCGCTCGCCGATGATCGTGAGATCACAGTGAACGAGTCGCCCGCCCAGCACTGCCAGCAGATCGAGTGCGTGGCGAACGAAATGATCCGACGGCGCGCCGCGCCAGCGTTCGTCGCTCGGCGGGAAGTGACTGCCGATATCGCCCGCCGCGATGGCGCCGAGCAGCGCATCGGTCACCGCATGCAGCGCAACATCCGCATCGGAATGCCCGGCAAGCCCCTGATCATGCGGGATCGCAAGTCCGCACAGCATGACATGATCGCCGGCGCCAAAGCGGTGCACGTCGAAGCCGGTACCGACGCGGATTTCTTCCCGCGGCATTGCGACAGCGTGCGAGGCGATGGTGCCGGCCTTTTCGGCCAGCAGGCGTTCGGCGCGCGCGAAGTCCGCAGGCTCGGTGATCTTGAAATTGCGCTCGTCGCCTTCGACGAGGTGCACCGGCATGCCGACGGCTTCGGCCACCGCCGCATCATCGGTCAGCGACCGCCCGGTGGTCGCACGATGGGCGGCGAGGATCGCGGCAAACGGAAAGCCCTGCGGCGTCTGCGCCCGCCACAGTCGTTCGCGAGGGAGCGTCCGGACGACGCAGGCGCCCGTTTCATCGCTTTCCTTGATCGTGTCATGCAAGGCCAGCGCCGGAACGGCGCCGGCGGTTTCGTCGATCGCGTTCAGTACACGACGGATCAGCGTCGGTGAGACCATGGCGCGAGCGGCGTCATGAATCAGCACCCTAAGGGGCTGCGGGTCTTGACGGCTCAGCGCCTCCAGTCCACAGCGCACCGATTCCTGACGGCTGGCGCCCCCCGGAACCGGAGGGAGAAGGCGGGACATATCCAGTCCTTCGATCGCCAGTTCATAGAAGGCCCGGTCGTCCGGGTGGATGACGACCAGCACCGCATCGATGCCTTTGCAGTCCAGAAAATTGCGGAGCGTGTGACGCAGCACCGGTTGTCCGGCCAGCGGGCGGTACTGCTTGGGGAGCCCTCCGCCGGCCCGCACTCCGCGCCCGGCCGCGACGATGAGACCGATATTGCGATGCAGCAAAGTCTTTTCTTCCCCGGAAATTTCTGTCATAGCTGGTGCTCAATTTTTAGGCAGAATACGGAATGACATGATGGCCCGGCGCCTGCTCGCCCCCTCTATAAGACTCGGCGCGCTCGAGATCAAAGATCCGGTGCTGCTTGCCCCGATGTCGGGGGTGACGGACCGGCCGTTCCGCCAGCTCGTCAAGCGTTTCGGCTCGCCGCTCTCGATCACCGAGATGATTGCCTCGGAGGCGATGATCCGCAGGACGCGCGAATCCTTTCTGAAAGCCGAATCCGGTATCGACGAGCGGCCGGTGGCGGTGCAGCTCGCCGGCTGCCGGGCCGAAGCGATGGCCGAGGCCGCCCGTCTCAATGAGGAAATGGGCGCCGACATCATCGACATCAACATGGGCTGCCCGGTCAAGAAGGTGGTCAATGGCTGGGCGGGTTCGGCGCTGATGCGCGATCTCGACCATGCCGCCCGCCTGATCGAGGCGACGGTGAAGGCGGTCTCGGTGCCGGTGACGCTCAAGATGCGGCTCGGCTGGGACGAGCGCAGCCGCAATGCACCCGAACTCGCCCGCATCGCCGAGGATCTCGGCGTGCGGATGATCACCGTGCACGGCCGCACCCGCTGTCAGATGTATCGCGGCCGCGCCGACTGGGACGCGGTGGGTGAGGTCAAGGCCGCCGTCTCGATCCCGGTCATCGTCAATGGCGACATCACGAGCGAAGAGGCGGCCGTAGAGGCGCTCACCCGCTCGGGTGCCGATGGCGTGATGATCGGTCGGGGTACCTATGGCAGACCGTGGTTCATCGCGCAGGTGCGGCACTGGCTGGTGACCGGCGAGCGTCTGGCGCCTCCCTCGCTCGAAGATCAGCGCAATATCGTTCTCGGTCATTTCGATGCGATGATCGATCACTACGGCGCCTTCACCGGCGTGCGGATGGCCCGCAAGCATGTCTCCTGGTACACCAAGGGGTTGAGAGGTTCGGCGGAATTCCGCAATCGCTACAATCAGATCGAGGATCCGGCTGAGGCACGTGCTGCGATCGCGGCCTTCTATGCGCCGCTTCTTGCCCGCCGGGCGGCCTGACGATGTCGGAAGGGCGTGCCGCCAGTCCCCCCTCTTCGGGCCTGCGGGTCGGCGGTGCGGCTTCATCGGATGAAGCCGTCGCCCTTTCGGCCGTTCCTGCGTCGCGCGAACCCGTCCTGACCGATTCCCTTGCCGGTCTTTCCCTGCTGCTCGAATGGCTGCCGCTGGCCGCCCTGATCATAGATGGCGCGGATGAGATCGTCTTCGCCAATGGCCGCGCCGGCGAATGGCTGGGAAGGGGGATCCGCGGCCCGCTGGCCGCCACCTTGGGGCGTGAAGGGGAACGGCTCTTTCGCCGTCTCCTGACACGCGTCCGTTGCGATGGCGATCTGGTGGCACGCGATGTCCGAATTGCGAACGCCAATGACACGGTCGGCCGTCATGATCTCTGGCTCAGTCTGTTGCCGGCAAGCAGCGGAGGCGGAGGGGGGGATGGATCGGTGCTTGTTCTGCTCGATCACTCTCAGGCTCGCGAGCTTTCGGGACGCGAGGCGGAACTCGACGCCACTCGGCGGATGGGCGAAGGGCTGGCGACGGCGCTTGCCCACGAGATCCGCAATCCGCTCGCCGGGATTCGCGGCGCGGCGCAGCTTCTGGAAGCGCGTTGCGGCAATCGCGAGCAACGGCTGACCCGCCTGATCCGGGACGAAGTGGACCGGATCGACCGCCTCGTCGGGCGCGTCGCGGCGCTCTCGCATCCGCGACGGGAAATGAAGCTGCACCCATGGAACATCCATGAGGTGATCGATCATGTCGTTGCGCTGTGTCGGGCCGAACAGTCGGCAGCAGGGGAGAGCGAAGCGGACCGGGGAATGGCGCTGAGGATGGCGGACGGATTGGCTGCGCGGCCGATCGTTTTCGAGCGGGTCTATGACCCTTCGCTGCCGCCCATTATTGGCGATCGAGACGCTCTGACGCAGGTACTGCTCAATCTCGTCCGCAATGCCTGTGAAGCGCTCGGGGAGGTGGGCGGCGGCCGCGTCAGACTGATCACCACCTACCGCCATGGTTGGCGGCGGCAGCTTGCGGACGGTCGGATTGAGCATCTGCCGATCGAGATTCGGGTTGCCGATGACGGTCCGGGAGTGGCTCCCTCGCTGGTTCCGCATCTCTTCGAGGCCTTCGTCAGCGGGCGCGAAACGGGGCGCGGGCTGGGACTGGCGGTGGTCGGGCGCATCGTCCGCGATCATGGCGGTCTGGTACGCTACGAGCCGGGCCATGATGGTGGTGCGGTCTTCGTCATCAATCTTCCCGCTGCTCCACCACAGCGCGATGAACCGCCGATCGGGCAGGGGGATTCGATATCATGACGAAGGCGCGGGCGGGCACGCATGAAGCTCGGATTCTGATTGCCGATGACGATCCCGGGATTCGTCTGGTGCTGCGCGAGGCGCTCAGTGATGCGGGTTTTGCGGTGGTGACTGCCGTGGATGGTCATGATCTGCTCGAACGGGTGGAACAGGAAGATGGCGATCTGGTGATCACCGACGTTCTGATGCCCGGCCTTGACGGTCTTGACGTGATGGCACGGATCCGCGAGAGGCGCCCCGATCTGCCTGTCATCGTCATCAGCGCCCACGCAACCCTCTCCACCGCCGTGGATGCGACCCGCGGGGGGGCCTTCGACTATCTGGCCAAGCCTTTCGATTTGGATGAACTGATGGCGCTGGTGCACCGCGCGCTGAAGGATCGCCGGTCTGCCGGCGGACGAGGGGGGCGCGTTAGAGAGGCGGTGCTTTCAGGGCTTGGGCACGGCGATGGGAGCGGCGCGTCGAACAGGGTTGCGCTCGTCGGGCGGTCAGCGGCCATGCAGACGCTCTACCGTTCGCTGGCACGGCTGGTGGAAACCGATCTGACGGTGATGATCGTCGGCGAATCGGGGACGGGAAAGGAGCTGATCGCGCGCCTCCTGCACGACCTCGGCCCGCGGCGTGACGGCCCCTTCATCGCCATCAACATGGCGGCGATTCCCTCTTCTCTCATCGAATCCGAACTGTTCGGTCACGAAAAAGGCGCCTTTACCGGCGCCGATCGACGTAAGACCGGTCGTTTTGAACAGGCCGCTGGCGGCACGCTCTTTCTCGACGAAATCGGCGACATGCCATTGGACGCGCAGACGCGACTGCTGCGCGTTCTCGAAGAAGGCGGATTCACACGCGTCGGCGGCCGTGAGACGGTGCCGGCCGATGCCCGCATCGTCGCCGCCACGCATCAGGATCTCGAGGCGCTGGTCGCCAGGGGCGAGTTCCGCGCGGATCTCTACTATCGTCTGAACGTCGTTCCACTGGCAATCCCGCCGTTGCGCGCCCGGCGTGAGGATATTCCGGCGCTCGCCCGGCACTTTCTGGCCGAGGCCGCGCGTGAGGGACTGCCCACGAAAACCATCGAGCGGTCGGCGATGAACCGTTTGAAAGCGCATGACTGGCCCGGCAATGTCCGGGAGCTGCGCAATATCGTGCGCCGTCTTGCCGCCCTCTCGCAGGGACAGCGGATTCTTGCCGATGATGTCGAAGCGGCGCTTGCCCGCCCGCTGGATAGAGCGCGCAGCGAAGCTTTTGAACGAATGAGAACGAAAGCGCATGGCGATACCAGGACTACCTCCGACGCGCCCGGCGGCGGAAGCTTCGTACCAGAAGAGGGGGCGGGCGGGCTGGAAGCGGCGATTCGTTATCACCTCGAGCGCTATTTTGCCGCACATGGAGACGATCTGCCGGCCGGCGGACTCTATGAGCGGGTGCTGCATGAGATGGAGCGCCCGCTGCTCGATATCGCGATGCGAGCGGTCGGGCACAATCAGCTTCGTGCTGCCGAACTTCTCGGGATCAATCGCAATACCTTGCGCAAGAAGCTCGCTTCTCTCGGTCTGCGCAGCCCGCGTCGCCGTCGTTCTTCGTCGCGCTGATGATCGGGCCGCGAGGCACTCGCCCAGCTCGTCAAACATGTTGCATTTCCGCATCACCTTGTGTGATCTTCGCGCCCATGCTTGGAAAGCCATCATCATCGCGAAAGAGATGGATATCGCCTCGCCGGATGGTGCGTGCGCGGCGTCTGGTACGCCGCTGGCGATCGTCGATGGCGCGGGCGCGTCTGCTGCTCGAATGGGGGCTTGGCCTGCTGACCCTGGTGATGGGCGGGGCGACCTATTATGCACTTACCCGCCCGGTCAATTTCGAGACGGCCCGTCCCGACCCGGCGGTCGGGGGGCTGCTGATCGCCGATCTCGCCCTGCTGCTGCTGCTCGCGCTGCTGGTATCGCGTCGGGTGACACGGCTCTGGATCGAGCGACGCAAGGGGCGGATCGGATCGAAGCTGCATCTGCGCCTGACGGGCCTGTTTGCCCTGTTCGCCGGCATTCCCGCCATTGCCACCGCGCTGATGTCGGCATTGTTTCTGCAATACGGGCTTCAGAACTGGTTTTCGGATACGGTGCGCGGCACGCTCGACAATTCCCTGGAGGTGGCCGAAGCCTACGTCCGCGAGCATCAGTCCAACATCCGTCTCGATCTTCAGGCGATGGCCCAGGACCTGAATGCGGCGGCCGCCGATCTCGAGCGCAACCGCAGCCTTCTTCAACAGGTGGTGGAGGAGCAGGCACTGTTCCGTTCGCTTCAGGAAGCGATCGTCTTCGACAGCCACGGAAGAATTCTTGCCAAGTTTTCCTTCGGCCTGGATCTATCCACCAATCGCGTACCGCGGGAACTGCTGGTCCGTGCCGCCGAAGGCGAACCGGTGGTCATCGCCGATAGCGGCGATGATCAGGTGCGCGGTCTGATCCGGCTGCGCGATTTCTACGATGCCTTTCTCTACATCTCACACCGGATCGACCCGCGCGTGCTCGCCTATGTCGATGCCGCGCGTTCTTCGGTCGAGAACTATCGCAGTCTGGAAAAGCAGCGCGCCGGCCTTCAGCTGCGCGCCAATGCGGTGTTCATCTTGCTGGCGCTGGTCCTGATCCTGTTGGCGGTATGGTTCGGCCTGTGGTTCGCCGATCGCCTTGTCGAGCCGCTCGGCCGGCTTGTCGAGGCGGCCGATCGCGTGCGTCGCGGTCAGCACAATGTTCGGGTTCCAGGACCGGCCGGCAATGACGAGGTCGGCGTGCTGATCCGCGCCTTCAACCGCATGGCCCGTCAGATCGAGCTGCAGCGCCGCGATCTGATTTCAGCGAACCGTGAGCTTGAGGAGCGACGGCACTTCCTGGAAGCGGTGCTTGAGGGGGTGTCGGCCGGCGTCCTCGGTGTCACGCCGGATGGCGATATCCATCTGGCCAACCAGTCGGCTGGTGATCTGCTGGGCCTTTCCAGTGACGAGATCATCGGCCGAGGCGTCGCCGATATCGCCCCGGGGATGCAGGCTCTTCTCGAACGAGCTCGTGCGGGATGCGAGCGGCTGGCACAGGACCATCTGGAGATCCGCATCAATGATCGCGCACGGATCTTTCTGGTGCGGGTGACGTCCGAGAGGCTGGATGACGGCTCCGTGCAGGGATACGTCGTCACCTTTGATGACGTGACCGAGCAGCTGCGCGATCAGCGCACCGCCGCCTGGGCCGATGTCGCCCGACGGATAGCGCACGAAATCAAGAATCCGCTGACTCCCATTCAGCTTTCGGCGGAGCGCCTGAGGCGCAAGTATCTCAACGAGATCAGCGGCAATCGCGAGGTCTTCGAACGCTGCATCGATACCATCGTCCGGCAGGTGGACGATCTGCGTCGGATGGTCGACGAGTTCTCGTCGTTCGCCCGGATGCCGGAACCGCGCTTCGCACCTGAAGACCTGCGCGAGATTCTGCGACAGACCGTCTTTCTTCAGAAGATGGCCGGGCAGGCGATTTCCTACCGGCTGTCGCTGCCGGATGAGCCTGTCATGCTGGAATGTGACGGCCGGCTGGTGGCGCAGGCGCTGACCAATATTCTCAAGAATGCCGGTGAGGCGATAGAGGCCCGGGAAGATCCCGACAGGCGCGACAGCGCGTTCATCGAGATCGCCCTGACGAGGGCCGGCGACGAGATCCGTATCGCGATCCACGACAGCGGGCCGGGGTTGCCGGCGGATACTGCCCGGCTGACCGAGCCCTATGTAACGACCAGGCGCAAGGGCACGGGCCTCGGACTTGCCATCGTTCGGCGGGTGATGGAAGAGCATGGCGGACGGATCGAGCTGTCCAATCATCCCGACGGTGGCGCACTGGTCGTCATGCACTTCTCGCAGATCGCACTGCAAAGAATGATCGAGAGCCGGCGCAATCGTCGGATCGCCGGCAGCGGGAAGACGGCTGCGGCCGAATGAGCGGCAACGGGCATGTCGTGAAGGCTGGAATGCATCGCAGGACGTGCTGAGGGAGACGGTGGAGAAGATGAGCGGCGAAATGGTGGGACTGGACATCCTGGTCGTCGATGACGAAGCTGACATTCGAGAACTGGTGTCCGGCATTCTCGAAGACGAGGGATATGAGGCCCGCGCTGCGGCCGACGCCGATGGTGCGCTGGCCGAGATCGAGGTGCGCCGTCCCTCGCTCGTCATTCTCGACATCTGGCTGCAGGACAGCCGACTCGATGGCCTGCAGCTGCTGGAGCTGATCAAGCGCCGGCATCCGGATCTGCCCGTTCTGATCATTTCCGGACACGGCAATATCGAGACGGCGGTCGCTGCGATCAAACGGGGGGCGACAGATTTCATTGAAAAGCCGTTCAAGGCCGACCATCTGATCCTTGCCGTTCAGCGCGCCACTGAAACCGAACGCCTGCGCCGCGAGAACGAGGAACTGCGCGAGCGCGCCGGTCTGGCCCTGGAGCTGACCGGCGATTCCCCCGCAATTCAGTCCGTCAAACAGCAGATCGCACGGGTCGCGCCGACCAATTCGCGTGTACTGATCGCGGGCCCGCCCGGCTCGGGCAAGGAGGTCGCCGCCCGCCTTATCCATGCCGGATCGAGACGATATCGTGCGCCCTTCGTCGTCGTACCCGCCGCCAGCATGGCGCCCGAACGGATGGAAGAGGAGCTGTTCGGGATCGAAGGCGAGGACGGCGTGCGCAAGGTCGGCTGTCTGGAGCAGGCGCACGGCGGCACGCTCTTTCTCGACGAGGTGGCCGACATGCCGCTCCATACCCAGGCGAAGATCCTGCGGGTGCTGACCGACCAGCGCTTCCAACGGGTCGGGGGAGGCCACATGGTGCATGTCGATGTCCGGCTCATCTCTGCCACCAACCGCGACCTGCGCACCCTGATCAGCAGTGGTCGCTTCCGCGAGGATCTCTATCACCGTCTCGCCGTGGTGCCGATCGAGATACCGCCGCTATCCAGCCGACGCGAGGACATCGCTCCGCTCGTCGAGCATTTCATCGAGACATTGTCGCGCGTTACCGGCCGGCCGCCAGTGCCGGTTTCGGATGCTGCAATGGCGGCGCTTCAGGCCTATGACTGGCCCGGCAATGTACGGCAACTCAAGAATGTCATCGAGCGGGTGCTGATCATGCACGATGAACGTCAGTCGATGATCGAGCTTGAGGCTCTGCCGAGCGAAATCACCTCCGAGACGATCGAACTGCTGCATCCCGACAATGAACTCAGCATCATGACCGCGCCGCTGAAGGAAGCGCGCGAGGCGTTCGAACGCGAATATCTCAAGCTTCAGATTACACGTTTTTCCGGCAATATCTCGAAGACGGCCGCTTACATCGGCATGGAGCGCAGCGCCCTGCATCGCAAGCTCAAAAGCCTGGGGCTTGCTCCTCAGCGTCGCCGTCGCCGCCCTGATGGGTCGGGCGAGGCGGCTCAGGCCGGGGAAAAGGTCTGACCGCCGGAGCCGACGGTCGAGATATCTGCCGGCCGGAAGACGAGGGGCGACGGGAGGAGGCTTGCCGGTGGCGAATTGTGCCGGTTTTCAATGGCCCGTCACCATGCTAACGCCGTTGCGGATGAACACTCCCGCCGCTCTTCGGAACGGCGCAAAGGGGAATCGGAGCCATGCGCGTAGTCATCTGCGGAGCGGGACAGGTGGGTTTCCATGTTGCGGAGCACCTTGCCGAGATCGGCCATGATGTCACGGTGATCGACCGCTCGCCGCGGCTCATCCGGCGGATTTCCGATCTTCTCGACGTTCGGGCGATTGAAGGCCATGCTTCCGATCCGGACGTCCTCGATCAGGCGCAGGCGCGCGAGGCGGATCTGCTGATTGCCGTGACCGCGCTCGATGAGGTCAACATGGTCGCCTGTCAGGTCGCGCATACCCTGTTCGACGTACCCGAAATGATCGCACGGGTGCGCAATCCCGCCTATCTCGATGGCCGCTGGCGGCGCCTGTTCGGGGGCGAGCATGGCCTGCCGTTCGGCCCCGACAGGGTTATCGCTCCGGAACGTGAGGTATCGCGCGCGATCTATGCGCGCCTCGAAGTCCCGGGTGCCTTCGAAAGCGTGCGTCTCGTCGATGACAGGGTGCGGGTGCTCGGCCTGCATCTCGATGACAGCTGCCCGGTTCTGGACACGCCGCTGCGTCAGCTTACCGAGCTCTTCCCGGATCTTGCTGTGCGTGTGCTCGCGGTCGAACGGGACAATCGCATCTGGGTGCCGACCAGCGACGATCAGCTGCTTGCCGGTGACGATATCTATATAGCCGTCGCCGCCGATCAGGTAGCGCGTGCGATGGGCGCCTTCGGCCATGAGGAACGTGCCGCCCGCAATCTCGTCATCGTCGGGGGTGGCGAAGTCGGCGTAGGGCTCGCCCGCATCATCGAGCAGGAGGATCGTCATACGCAGATCAAGCTGATCGAACGCGATGAAGAACGCGCCGCCCATGCCGCCGATCAGGTGACGCGGACCGTGGTGCTCAATGGTGACGCGCTGGAACCCGACATCCTTCACGAGGCAGGTATCGAGGATGCCGAAACAATCATCACCGTCACCAATTCCGATCAGGTGAATATTCTCTCCGCGCTGCTCGGCAAACATTTCGGGTGCCAGCGGTCGATCGCGCTGATCAACAAGGCGACGTTCGCGCCTCTCGTCCATGGCATCGGTGTCGATGTCCGCGTCGATCCACGGGCCACCACCGTCTCCAGCATCCTGCGGCATATCCGACGCGGCGGCATTCGCGATGTTCGCACCGTTGCCGATGGCAAGGGCGAGCTGCTGGAAGCGCGTCTGCTCGATCGCTCGCGCATCGTCCACAAGACCATCCGCGAAGCCGACTTTCCGCTCGGCGTCGTCGTCGGGGCACTGGTGCGCGACGACGAGATCATCATTCCCCGTCCCGATACGGTGCTGGAAGCCGGCGATCGCCTCGTCATCTTCGCCGAGCGCGATGCGGTAAAGGAGGTGGAGCACCTGCTGATGCTGGATGTCGGCTATTACTGATTGTCGATTGCGAACCGCTCATCTCCAAAAGGGGTGCGGGGAAGGGCAGATCGTGAACCGCTACCCCGCTCAAGGAGTGGAGAAAGAGACATCCGCTTCAGGCGCGATTCGAGCAAAAAAAGAACAAGAGCTTGAAAGATGGCGGAATCTTCTCCAAATCTAGGGGCGAGGGATCGGGCGGTCCGTCTGTAGCGGTCATCCTTTCCCTGACGTAAGCAGTCGGCAGGAGTCATCGCCGGTTCCTGCGGGCGCGGCCCACACAACAACAACAGAAGAAGCGAAACATCATGTCCGAAAAGAACTCCAACAACCTCCAGGACGTGTTCTTGAATCATATCCGGAAGGCGAAAACCCCGGTTACCGTCTTCCTGGTCAATGGGGTAAAGTTGCAGGGGATCATCACCTGGTTCGACAACTTCTGCGTCCTGCTGCGCCGCGACGGCCATTCGCAGCTCGTCTACAAACATGCGATCTCGACCGTCATGCCGCAGGGGCCGATTCATCTCTTCGAACCGGAAAAGGAATCGTCTGCCCAGTGATGCGTCGTTATCGCAAGAGTCCGACCGAAGGCGAGCTTCCCGGCAGGAACGAGGCGCAGGTCCGGCTGTGGGAAGACGCGGATATTTCCACCGGCATTGATCTCGATGCGCGTGCCGTCGCCCGGCAGGGACGCTCGGGCGGTAAAACGCGAGCACTGCTCGTCGAGCCCGATCTGCCGGCATACGGCCCTGCGCGTCCGCGCAGCGTGGATGAACGACTGATGGAACTCGCCGGTCTTGCGCAGGCGATTGATCTGGAGGTCGTCGAATCGCGGGTAATGGGGGTTCGGCGGTTGCGGCCCGCCACCTTCTTCGGGCCCGGACAGTGCGAAGAGCTGGCTCGACGGCTGGAAGAGGAGGGGGCCGAACTGCTGGTTGTCGGGGCGGCACTGTCGCCGGTGCAGCAGCGCAATCTCGAGCGCGCGCTCAAGGTCAAGGTCATCGACCGGACCGGCCTCATCCTTGAAATCTTCGGTCGCCGGGCGCGTACCCGCGAAGGCGTTCTTCAGGTCGAGCTTGCTCATCTGGAGTATCAGCGCTCTCGCCTGGTGCGCTCCTGGACCCATCTGGAACGTCAGCGCGGTGGCTTTGGTTTTCTGGGTGGTGCCGGTGAAACCCAGATCGAGGCCGACCGGCGAATGATCGACAACCGCATCCTTCAGATCCGCAGGCAGCTCGAACGTGTCGTACGGACCCGTGGCCTGCATCGCCGGGCGAGGCGCAAGGTGCCCTGGCCGACGGTCGCGCTGGTCGGTTATACGAATGCAGGAAAGTCCACGCTTTTCAATGCATTGTGCGAAAGTTCCGTCATGGCGGAAGATCGCCTGTTTGCGACTCTCGACCCGACGATGCGGGCGATCCGTCTCGATGATCATGACCGGATCATCCTTTCGGACACGGTCGGATTCATTGCGGACCTGCCGCATGCCCTGATCGCTGCTTTCCGGGCAACACTTGAAGAAGTCTGCTCGGCGGACCTCATCTTGCACGTGCGCGACATCACCCATCCCGAGACGGACGCGCAACGTGCGGACGTGCTCGATGTTCTGGACGAGCTGGGCGTCGGTCCCGAGAGCGGCCGAAGCGATGGACCACCGGTGATCGAGGTCTGGAACAAGATCGACCGGATTGGTGATCCGGCCGGGCGGGCGGCACTCGACCGCCGGGCACGTCGTCATGACGCGCTGATCGTCTCGGCTCTGACCGGAGAAGGGACGGCGGCGCTCAAGCGTGCACTCGTCTCGCATTTCCGCAAGGAGGATACCGTGGTCACGGTCGATCTCGGCCATGATGCGAGCGCCGGCGCCGATGCCGCCTGGCTGTTCCGGCATGGTCGGGTTCTGGATGAACAGACGAGCGATGAGGGGCGACATCTCAAGGTGTCACTGGACCCGGTGGCGCTTGCCCGCTGGAATCGCCGCCGCGAGCGGGATGCATCGGGACGGGCGCCCTGATCTTCGTGCGCAGCCTCAATCCCGACGCTCTTCCTCCTTCGCTTCTTCCCACCAGCGGTCGAGCTGTTCCAGACTTGGTCCGGCGCCGGCCATTAATTCATTCGACTCATGAATTTGTTTTTCCACCTTCTTGAAACGACGGATGAATTTCAGATTGGCCTTGGCAAGAGCCATTTCCGGATCGACATTCAGGTGACGGGCAAGATTGACCACCGCGAAGAGAAGATCGCCGAGCTCGTCGGCGATTCTTCGGTCTGCCGATGATTGCCCACCGTCAGCGGCTTCGACCGCTCGCATCTCCGCTTCGAGCTCGTCAAGCTCCTCGCGCACCTTGGCGATAACGGGGGCGATGTCCGGCCAGTCGAAGCCGAGACGGGCAGCGCGCTCCTGAAGCTTGCGGGCACGCATCAGGGCGGGCAGGGCGCGCGGCACATCGTCCAGCACGCTTTCGGGCATCGTTTTTGAGCCTTTCTCGCCTTGCTGACGCTCGCGCGCTTTCAGTTCCTGCCAGTGCCGGGTCTGGGCGGCGGCATCGGCAGGCCGCGCGGCACCGGCGAAGACATGCGGATGGCGGCGGATCATCTTGTCGTTGATGGCATGCAGGGAATCGGCGAGGTCGAAACTTTCCTCTTCCTCGGCGATGCGGGCATGGAAGACGATCTGAAGCTGAAGATCGCCGAGTTCCTCGCACAGATCGCGGCGATCGCCTCGGGCAATGGCTTCGGCGACTTCGAAGGCCTCTTCGATCGTGTAGGGGGCGATCGTCTCGAAGGTCTGCGCGACATCCCAGGGACAGCCGTGTTCTCGGTCGCGCAGGCGTTCCATGATCCGCTTCAGGCGAAGAAATTCCCTCAGCATCTCGCGTTCGCGCGGGCTTGCGGGGCGATCGGAAAGGTCGCTTTCAGTACAAGGGGATGGCCTCGCCTTCTTCATGGATGCTTCCGTGATCTTCGAGGACGTGGCGATCCGCAGGCCCGCAGGCTGCGCTCATAGCTTCAGATTGCCTTGTGCCGCCGGCTCGGGCCAAGAAAAAACCGCCGGCAGGGGCTGCCGACGGCGTTTTTTCATGGATCGGCCCTTGCGAGGCCGAATCGAAGGAGATCAGTCCGCTTCGATGTTGGAAGCGGCCTGACGACCCCGACGATCCTCTTCGAGGTCGAAGGTCACCTTCTGGCCTTCGCGCAGGGTCGAAAGACCCGCCCGCTCGACCGCAGAAATGTGCACGAAGACGTCCTTGCCGCCCTCATCCGGCTCGATGAAGCCATAGCCCTTCTGCGAATTGAACCACTTCACGGTACCTTGTGCCATCGTCATTATCCTTTCGATCTAGGCATTCGTCCTGGGAGAAGACGGCGCGTGGCTGACCATCAGCCGCACACCGCCGGATTGCGAACCGTGACCTTCGGGGGCATCGAGACATGCATTGCCCACCCCGGTTCCATGCAGGAGCCGAGAGTCCGTCAATGGGAAGCAGTGGGGAAAATACAAAATTCGAGGCCGTCTTTCAGTCCGGCTCTTCACGCCGCGCACACAATCGTCGGGTCCCAGGGGTACGTCGATGGCTGCGGCTTGCCGGAAGTCCGTTTCGCGCAGAGCCGACGCAAGAGGCCCGCACGAACAGTCGTCACTAGGATCGTCACCCGTCTTCCTGTCCAACCTTCCGTGCCATCAGGCAGGAAGGAGAACATTGCGCCGAAGACGCGCGGCGTCGGTTCGTGTTCCGGACAATGGGGGCGGTCTGCGGAACTGTCAAGGAAAATCGCCGAGAAAGTTTTTCCTGACGCGTCCCGGCCGTCCCGCGTTCGGCCCGTGCTCGGCCCTCGTCTTCTCCGGCCTCAAAGCTTCACGCGGTTGAGGCGAAGCGCGTTCGAGACGACCGACACGGACGAAAAGCTCATCGCCGCGGCGGCAATCATCGGGTTCAGCAGCAGTCCCGTCCAAGGGTAGAGCACGCCGGCGGCGATCGGCACGCCGAGGGCGTTGTAGGCGAAGGCGAAAAACAGGTTCTGGCGGATGTTGCGCATCGTCGCGCGCGACAGGCGGTGTGCGCGCACGACGCCGATCAGGTCGCTGGCCAGCAGGGTGATATCGGCACTTTCGATGGCGATGTCGGTGCCGCTGCCCATGGCGATACCGACATCGGCGGCAGCCAGAGCCGGGGCGTCATTGACGCCGTCGCCGGCCATCGCCACCCGGTGTCCTTCGGCTTGAAGTTCGGCCACAATGCGGGCCTTGTCCTCAGGCGTGACACCGGCATGCACTCGGTCGATGCCGACTTGGGAAGCAACCGCGCGGGCGGTTGCCTCCTGATCGCCGCTTGCCATCACTACCAGAATGCCGGCGCGATGCAGGGCGGCGACCGCCTCGCGGCTGGTCGGGCGCAGCGGGTCCTCGATCGCGAAGAAGGCGCACCAGCTGCCGTCAATGGCGACATGGACGACGGTCGCACCCCGTGCGCTCCATGCCCGGGCCTGTTCGAGATCCGTATCATTCAATCGCTTACCGGTTTGCGCCTTGATGAAGGGGGCCTTGCCGACGACTACGCGATGCCCCTCGACGATGCCTTTAAGGCCGGCTCCCGTGACGCTTTCGAAAGATTCAGGCTCGGCGACAGCGAGGCCGCGATCGCGGGCGGCGGCGGCGATGGCCATGCTCAAGGGATGTGCGCTGGCCTGCGCCAGTCCAGCGACGAGGCGCAGAACCTCCTCTTCGTTTCGTTTCTCATCCTTCTGCTCGTCGATCGGGACGACCGCCACCAGACTGGGACGCCCTTCGGTGATCGTTCCGGTCTTGTCGATGACCACGGCGGTGATCTTTTCCATCCGCTCGATGGCACGGGCATTGCGGATCAGGACGCCATGCCGGGCGCCCATGCCGGTTGCGACCATGATCGACATCGGAGTGGCAAGTCCCAGCGCGCATGGGCAGGCGATGATCAGCACCGCCACCGCATTGACCAGGGCATGGGCGAGCTGCGGCGGCGGCCCCCAAAGCCCCCACGCAGCGAAGGTGACGAGGCTGACGAAGATGACGACGGGAACGAAGACGCCGGCGACCTTGTCGGCCAGCGCCTGAATCGGGGCACGGGAACGCTGTGCCTCGGCGACGAGGCGGACGATCTGTGCCAGCATGGTTTCGTCGCCGACCTTCACCGCCGTCATGATGAGCGAACCCGAGACCAGCACGGTGCCGCCGGTCACCGGATCACCGACCGTCTTTTCGACCGGGATCGGCTCTCCCGTGATCATCGATTCATCGATGACGCCGGCACCTTCCAGAACGACGCCATCGACCGGCACCTTTTCGCCCGGACGCACCCGCAAACGGTCGCCGGCATGAACCTCGGCCAAGGGGATGACCTCTTGCGTCCCGTCCTCGAGAATGCGGACCGCTTGCGGGGGCGCCAGCGAGAGCAGGGCCCGGATCGCCCCGGACGTCTCGTGACGGGCGCGAAGCTCCAGCACCTGGCCGAGCAGGACGAGCGTGGTGATGACGGCGGCCGCCTCGAAATAGACCGGGACCGAGCCGTCCGGCTCGCGAAAGGCGGCGGGGAAGATCTCGGGCCATAGGGTCGCGATCAGGCTGTACACATAGGCGACCGCGATGCCGAGGCCGACCAGCGTGAACATGTTGAGGTTCCAGCCGCGCAAGGATTGGACGGCGCGCACGAAGAACGGCCAGGCGCCCCATGCCACGACGGGCGTCGCAAGCGCGAGCTCGACGAGATGCTGGAAACCGCCGCGCCAGCCCAGCCATTCGCCCACCCGCAGCCCAATCAGCGGACCCATCGCGAGCGCGAGCAACGGGAGCGAGAGGATCGCGCTGACGACCAGGCGCCGGCGCATCATCAGGTATTCGGCATCCTGTGACAGTCGCGACTGTTCCAGGGAAGGGGCCAACGGTTCCAGCGCCATGCCACAGATCGGGCAGCTGCCGGGACCCTTCTGCTGCACCTCGGGATGCATCGGGCAGGTATAGATGGCGTTCGGATCATCCGGCGAAACTCCAGCGCCGCTGCCATGCCCGTGATGGGCATGGGCGTGGCATGTGTGCCCGTGCGAGGCATGGTCCGTGTGGCCGCTGACATGATGGCACGAAGTGCCGGGATTCTGGCCGTGTGCGGTGTCGTCCGCGAGACGCTGATTGGTCCCGTCGCGGCCGAAACGAGCGGATGCATCTTCTTGTGCTGCTTGCGCGAAAGAATCCGGGCTCTGCCCTTGATGAGAGGAGAGGGCGGGGCCGTCCACCCCTGCATCTCGATAACAGGGTTCTTGTTCGACAGCTGTCGGCTTTTCTTCTTCAGACATGCGTTTTCCCTGCTCCCTTTCTTGACGCTCCGCCATCGCCCTGACTCCCGTGTACACCCGAAGGATGGGGGGGGGTATGCGGGTTTGGAGCAGATACCCACATAGGGTATATGGCTAAGTACGGATTGTCAACGGGCCAAGGGCAGCCGTCAAAATAAGAAAACCGATGATGCACACGCTAACTTGCGTGCATCACGATGCCTGAAGAAGCGAGATGGCCCCTTCTAAGGTTGAATAGGGCTTCCTGAAGCGGACAGGACCAGAATCCAGCCTCACCAGGGAGAGACGTTCATCAGCGAAACGGGCGAGGAATTTGGAATTCACCATTTCTCTTGAGGTTGAGGTGGAGGTGGGTAGAGGCCCCCGCTCTATGGAGGAGGATGGCGAACGTCTCCATTCCCATCATTGCCCTCATTTTTTTTCTTCTTTTTGTTTTTTTTGTCGTCGCTTTCATCCTCATCCGGAAGAGGTGGATAGATGACTTCATGAGGTTCGGTCCGGGTGGCCTCCGCGCCATCGGTGGCAGGGTCGGTGTCTTTATTCATCATTGTCAGTCTCCTTTCTTCCTGATGCGGTGACCAGAAGTGCCCCCGCATCATCTGGCATCCTGTCCCAACCGTTTTTTCAACGGACAGTGAAAGCGAGCGAACGTCCCTTGCTTACCGGTTTGTTGCCTTTCATGCCGACGGCCTTGACCGTTACCGTCTTGCCAGGGCTCAGATTGGCGAGCTCCAGCGAGAGATCCGCATCCTTCGTCACAGAGATTTTTTCTCCGATCACCTGATACGGCCCGACTTTATCGCCCTTTGCGCCGATCAGATTGGCATTCGTCACGGTGATATCGACCTTATCGATCAATTTCTTGTTCATGTTCGCAATATGGATTATGACCTGACCCCGCCCTGCGCTGCCGCCCGGCGCCTTGCTGGACACGATGTGCTGCAGGGCTGCGCGCAACAGGAAGCCGGGATTCGCCCCCGGTGGCGGTATCTGATGTGCGACGTGCAAGCCGCCGCTCGGCGTCAGATTAATCAAGTGGTGACGTGGGCGCGTAATCAGCTGTTCGAGTTCAAGAACGGTCTGCGTCCAGTCGGCACTGATGCCCCATGGAGCAGGGGAATCGAAATCAAGATCCACCACCTGAGTGCCAGTGCTACCATGGACGGCAATCAAGCGGGCGGGAAATGCAAATACGCTGCCGGGCGTTTTACGGCTCTTGATCTTTAACGTAGCTTTGAGCAGTCCCGCCTTCAGGCCGGTGCCGCCACTTAGCCTTGCCCGCATCTTCTGCCCGTCATCGAACAGAAGTACCGTCTGATCACTCATTTCTGGCCCTGACGGCAAGGGAAGCTCGAAATTGGCCACGGCATAGGGTTGACCCAAGCGAGATATGAGAGAAAACATGGTCCACAGATCTCTTTTTGTGGCCATTGAGTTACTACCAATTATTTTTGATTTAATAATTTTAGAAAATTCCAGAAAATCACCACTATCTATGGAAGGTAAAATTTTATATATCGTAGTATTTATTTTGGTATTCGATTTATATTGTACCCATTCCAATATTTTTCTTGCCTGATTATAAAAATCTTCTGGTTTTCCTGTTCCCAGGATCTTTCCGTTCTTTATGCTTCTGTAGTCGGTCCGGCTGGTGATCGCCACCTTTCGGTCTGCAGGATTCGCGTTCTTCCATCCTTTCGGCGGATCGGGGAAGAGTACCAGGACCGAGATATTGTGATTGCGCGGAATCTGGGCATGCTTGCCCTCGGCCGAGGGCTGCAGGGCGGCCCCGAGCCGAACCTGGATCGTATTGTCATTGACGCGCGAGACGCTCAGCAGACTGTTGAGATCGGTCCCGACGATTTTTTCCAAGCGCTCGTTCAGGGAATTGAGACCGAGATTTCCGCCCACACCTGCGGTCAGGAAATTGAGGGCGAGACCGAGCTCTCGGATCGTGTCCTTCAGGCGCTGGGTGCTGCTGCCCTCGAGATTGTCGGAGACCAGCAGCGGCACGACGAAAGGCAGACGAATTCCCGAAGATTTGGGGGCCGATGATAGGACTAGTTCCAGTTCCCCCCCCGATTTGGCAGTCAGCTTGGCGCCGGGAGGAAGGCGAAGGGTCTTGCCCCTAGTCATCTCCTCGCAGTTTGTCGCCCCTGGGCATTGAAGAGAGGCAAGGCCTTTGCCTTTTGGAAGAATCAGTTTCGCTTCCCATGGCAACTCCATCGCCTGGGATTTTGAACCAGACGGCTCAGGGATGATCAGGGTCGAGCCTTTTGGGAGTTTAACCCATGGGGGCAGGATAAGCTTGGCGCCCTGCGGAATGATGACCGGGCCTTCTATAGGGATCTCTGTGCTTTCATCATACAGATTGAGGAATGCATTTTTTGGGAGCGTCAGGCTGGCATTCTCCTTCAGGGTCCATACAGGAGGATAATGGGGGGTCGATGCCCCCTCTTGAGCGACCTCGCCCGAGAAGAAGGAAATCGTCGAATAGACATCGTATTCGAGATTACGCCAGAAGGGTGTCACATTCAATTGTAGGCGGATGATGTAGGGCGTATAGCCCTGAAGCATCGGGGCAAAGCGCAACTGATTGTTGAGGAACTGGACTTCCTGAAAGAGCGAGGAAGCCGTCTGGTATTGTAGCAGCGGGTCGCTTTCAAGACCTTCCGCCGACAATCCTTCCAGTGCTGCGGCCGTGCGGCTGCCCGGCACGGAGGATGGCGGGGCCGCGGGCGCCTCGCCCGGCCTATGTTCGCGCGTCCTGTTCGATGTCGTCTTTTGACTACCGCCTTCGCTGGTTGTCGACTGGGTGGAAGATGTGAAGGACTGCGGCAGACCGAGCCCCAGATTGGCCGAGAAGGCATTCAGACGGCGAAGGTCCTGACGCGCCGTCGTCGGCAGGACATGCTTCAGCGCCTTGTCGCCGGTGATGGTGAAATCGGGGGCCAGAGAGTCGACGAAATCATCCCAAGGTGCGACGAAGGTCACCGCGATGCCTGTGGTACCCGCTTCTAGCGTCGTCTTCGGGCCCTCTTTCTTGCCGATCCCCAGACAGGCGGTGAGCAGCAGGCAGGCAAAAAGCCCTGCGATGGAAAGGCCACGTGGATGCTGGGTGCCGGAGCCGGCGAGATCAGACGAAGGGCTGCCGGTTCTCCTCTTGTGGGAACCGGCAATCCGACAGGCCGGCGGGTTGCCGGTGCTCTCGGTGCTGCGTGATGACATGAAGGTACCTCCCCGTACCCCTTATGGTTAAGCGCATATTATCACAGATGGCGGGAACATTCAAAACTATCCGCAACCAGTAATCGTAAGGCATTGTAGGAGAAGGGGTACCACCTAATTTTGCGTTCGCAATTGGAGAGCTTCTTTTTCGTCTTTGTTCCTGATGCTCCATCCCCATTGCAGGAGCTGTCGGCTTGTGGAAAAAGGGGGTGAGGGACGACGAAGCGATCCGTTTCGCGGGGGTGTGCTGATTCAGGGTATCAGGCGATGCATGGAAGTTCGAAGCGTCGGGATGACAAGCTGAAACGGCTGCGCCGGATCGAGGGGCAGGTGCGTGGTCTGCAGCGGATGATCGAGGAAGATCGCTACTGCATCGACATCCTTACCCAAATGGCGGCGGTACGTGCGGCGCTCCAGAAGGTCGAGGCGATGGTGCTGGAAGACCATGCCGCCACCTGTGTCAGCGAAACCCTGAAGCAGGGGGATCCGGAAGATCAGCGACGAAAGATGGCCGAGCTGATCGAGCTGCTGCGTCGCTATTCGCGCTAGCTGTTCGTGCTGGCTGTCACCTCTGCCTCGGTTAGTCGTGCTGAGGGATGCAGGCGATCCCCCGGCACTTCTGCCTGAGGTTTAAAACTCCCTACTGTTTCAGCGTAACCTGCCGGGCGCGACCCGAGCGACAGATTGGTTTTCGCTCCTGAGAAGATCGAAAATTTCGACTTCGCGTTGTGCGGCGCAATATTGCGCTTGACGTGCGCCGCTCTGGCACGTTAAGCATCAGATGCTGGACGAGCGCCGATTTGAGACCACAGCTTGCGGGCGCTGATACAAATGCCGCTAAAGCGTGGAAGGAAAAGTCTCCCGCCTTTTCTTCCATCGCCAGGTGAACCCCTTCCCGCAGGTCTTTTGTGGTGCTGAGAAATCGGCGCTTGCGCTCCGGCACGAACTGGAACGCAAGGAAGGAAGAAATGTTGTCGAACCCGCAATTCGTGACTGTGTCCGAGCGGGGCCTGGAAAGCTCCGCGAAACGTCAACGCCTGGTGCGCGCGGTCTATCGCGCCTATCGCGAGGGGCGTCCGACGATTGCGCTCATTCGGACTCAGATGCGGGAGATTGACACGATTATTACGGGGTTCACCGATATCGGCATTCGAACGACCCGACTGACGCCGGCCGCCGTCGTTTCACGTCCGGCGCGCCATGTGCGCCACGCGTTCGATGATGGCGCCGCCCTCGTGGTGCTACCGCTTTCCGGCGGACAGTACTGGCAGGAACAGGTGGTCGATGCGCTTTCCTATAGTCTGGATTTGCCGGCACCACTATGTTTTGACGGTGAAGGCGACCTCAGCGGGGAGCTTCTGGCGGACTGTACCGCAGGAAGGCCGCTCAAAGTCGGACTTCTCGGCTGCGGCATCGTCGGCAGCGCACTCGTCGAGGCGCTGCACGAACATGCGCCGGGGCTTGAGATCGAAGCGGTGCTGATCCGCGATCGGGCACGCCATGAGACGCGGTTTCCAGGTGTGCGGTTCCTTACTGACCTCGACAGTTTTCATCGCCATCGCTTCGACGTCTTCTTCGATGCCGGCAGCCGCGATGCACCTAGTGCGGCACTGATCCGGCACTTCCTGAAGGCGGGTGTGCCGGTGGTCAGCGCCAACAAGCACGCGGTATCGGGTGCGCTGGAAGAGCTTCTCTCGCTTGCCCGCGCCACCCGCACACCCTTCGCCTATTCGGCATCGGTCGGCGGCTCGACGCCGATCCTTGAATGGTGTCGGCGGCTGCGCGGTGAGGGCGTGCGTCGGATCGAGGGTATTGTAAATGGCACGGTCAACTACCTCCTCGACCGGGTCGCCGGTGGCGAGGATTTCGGGAAAGCGCTGGCGGATGCGCAGGCCGCGGGCCTCGCGGAAGCCGATCCGAGCGACGATCTCGAAGGCCACGATGCCGCCGCCAAGGCGGTGCTGGTCGTCGAGGCG
>RFIU01000320.1 GCA_003695555.1 Alphaproteobacteria bacterium | reverse complement strand
GGCGAGGTGACTCACTTTCAGGCGTTGACCGCCGCGCTTTCTGGCACCGTCGGCCTCGGCAACATCGCAGGCGTCGCCATCGCCATCTCGATCGGTGGGCCGGGTGCTACCTTCTGGATGATCATGGCCGGGCTGTTCGGGATGAGCACGAAGTTCACCGAATGCACCCTGGGGGTCAAATACCGCCGCATCGACGAGGAAGGCGTCGTTTCTGGCGGGCCGATGTACTATCTCTGGCTGGGACTGAAGAAGCGCGGCGAATGGATGGGTCGCTTCGGCCGGGGATTGAGCATCTTTTTCGCCCTGCTCTGCCTCGGGGCGGCCTTCGGCGCCGGCAACATGTTCCAGGTCAACCAATCCACAGCGCAGTTCATGAATGTCATGGTGCCCTGGCTGTTCGGGCCCGACAGTTTCATGGCCGACATGCCGTGGCTCGTCGGGCTCGCCTATGCGATCCTCGTCGGCATGGTGATCATCGGTGGAATCCGCTCGATCGTGCAGGTGACCGAGCGCCTCGTGCCGCTGATGGCTTTCATCTATGTCGGCGCCGCGCTCGTCGTCATCTTCCAGCATGCCGACATGCTGCCCGCCGCGATGACGGCGATCGTTACCGGTGCCTTTACACCGCTCGGCGTTGCCGGTGGCTTCTTCGGTGTTCTCATCCAGGGTATTCGCCGGGCGAGCTTCTCGAACGAGGCGGGTGTCGGGTCGGCCGCCATCGCGCATTCCGCCGTCAAGACGACCGAGCCGGTTTCCGAAGGCATGGTGGCGCTGCTCGAGCCCTTCGTCGATACCGTCGTGATCTGCACGATGACCGCCTTCGTCATCATCGTCACCGGCATGTATCAGACCGCCGAAGCTGCCGACGGCATTGCGCTGACCTCGGACGCCTTCGCGACCGTCCTGCCTTGGTTTCCCTATATTCTTTCGATCGCGGTTCTGATGTTCGCCTATTCGACCTCGATCACCTATTATTATTATGGCGAACGCGCCTTCCTTTTCCTCATCGGACCGGACCGCAAATGGGCCGAAAACGCCTACAAGGTCGCCTATCTCCTGGTGCTGATCGTCGGTTCCTCGATGCAGCTGACCAGCGTCATGGATTTCGCCGACGCGATGCTGCTGGCGATGGCCTTCCCCAACATGGTTGGCCTCTACATCATGGCCGGCGAGGTGAAACGCGACCTCGACCTTTATCTGGCAAAGGTGAAGCGGCGCGAGATCCGTCCCTATCGCGAGGTGCTCGAAGAGGAAGGCGCACGCGGCTGAGCCCGACCGCAAGGGGCATGGTTCATGCCTGCCATTCAGCCCGGGTTCAGTGCCGGTGGTCAAGATGTCGATCACCACTGGATGACGCATGGAGATAAAGGGGAACGAACTCGAGATGAGCGAAGCAAAGCCCGCCGGCCGCGCAGCCGCCATTCTGCTGGTGTTCTTCGCTGCTGCCGCGGCGATCACCACGGCAGGACGTGCACAGGAGGCGGGCGAGGATCCGACCCCCCTCGTCGAAGTGCCGCGCACCCTCTCGCTCAAGGGGGATCCGGAGCGCGGGCGCAAGGTCTTCTATCGCTGCCGGTCCTGCCATCGGCTGAGCGCCAAGGCGGCGCAACTGCTCGGTCCACCGCTCGGACGCCTGTTCGGGCGGCGCGCCGGCTCGCTGCCCCAATACGGCCGCTATTCCGCGGCATTGAAATTGGCAGGTTTCGCTTGGACGGAAGAGAAGCTCGATGCCTGGCTGAAGGACCCGAACGGCTTTCTGCCGGGCAATCGGATGTCGTTTGCCGGCATCCGGTCGCCGCAGGACCGCAGGGATCTGATCGCCTATCTGCGCAGTGTGCAGGACGGGATGGATCAGGATACGGCCCAGTGAGAGGATGGGAAAAGGGGCGAAGGACGGACGTGAGATGAATACGACGATCGATAATCATGACCATGCCACCGGCTCGGCGGGAGGTGCGCGGGCTGCCGTTGTCGCCTTCGCCTTCTCTGTGCTGGCAGCATTTTTCCTTCAGGCCTTTCTTCTGGCCGTCGCGCCGGGGCGAGCCGCAGCGCAGGAAGATGCGCCGCTTACCGCCGCGCAGGACCCTGACGGCGCCAAGGCCTTCATCAAGCAGCTTTCCGACGAAGCGATGGCCGTCTGGCGCGACCCGACCCTGACCGAGGCCGAGCGCGAGAAGAAGTTCCGCGACCTGCTTTATGAAGGATTCGATGTGAACTTCCTCGCCCGTCTCTCGCTCGGCCGCCATGCGCGCGAGATGAAGCGCGATCAGCTTCGCGAATACATGAAGCTGTTCCCGGATTACATCGTCAACAAATTCTCCAAGCGGATCGGCGACTACACCAATCAGCAGGTCCGGATTCTCGACACCGCGCCGGCCGGCACCCGCGATCTCTTTGTTCGCACCGAACTGGTGCGTCCCGGTGCCGACCCGATTGCCGCCGACTGGCGGGTGCGTCGCAAGAAGGACGGATTCCGGATCGTGGACGTCAAGGTCGAGGGTATCTCGATGGCGATCACACAGCGTGACGAATTCTCGTCACTGATCGAGCAGTCCGGTATCGACGGACTGCTCGCCGAACTGCGCAAGGGGGCGGCCGAAGTCGAACTCGCCGACGCCAAGGCGGCAGCCGACACCGCCGCGAAGGTGAAGGCCGAACCCTGAACGGGGCGATGGGAACCGAACGGTCACCGCCTGCCTTTCGTCTGTCCTCGCGGCAGGCGGACCGTCTTCTGGCCTGTGTCGATGCGCTACTCCAGTGCCCGCTTGACGGCAAGCTCATGCTTTCCGCCCGGCTGGTCCGCCGTCGGCTGCGCGCGCCGTTCCGGATTGCCCGCGGTATCAAGCGCGAGGCCTGCGAAATCCACGTCCGGGTGCGCGCAAACAGTGCGGAGGGT
>RFIU01000319.1 GCA_003695555.1 Alphaproteobacteria bacterium | reverse complement strand
GATCGAAGACGCCGTCGCGGCCCTCGCCGCTGTTGTCGCAACAATCCTTCACTCGCTCGCCCCTTCCTGCTTGTCTGCCCGAACCGTTCCCAGCCCGCGTCGGCGCCATAGCGCGTAGAGCGTCAGCGCAACGAAAAACCCCAGCGCCGGGAAGAGCACGACATCGAGATACCCCACGGCTGCGGCGAGACCCACGGCGCCGAAGAGCACCACGAGAACAGGCGTGAAACAGCACAGCGCGGCGACAATCGTCCCGACAATGCCGAGCCTGAGCAGCCCGCTTGCCGGCTTTTCATCCGTATTCATGAAGACTTGCGCTCCTCCGCTTCCAACCGGTTTCAAGGCGAGCCGCGATCCTGCCCGTCCCGGGTCCGCCGCCGGTGCCGCCCCCTTCGGGCCCGTGACCGGCCGGCGGCGCGCCCGATCAGCTGCCGCCGACGGCGAGCAACCGCGCGGGGTAGCCGATCGCGTTGACCGCCTCGACGATCATCTCGGCCGTCGCCTTGGCGTCATCGAAGGTCACCACGAACACGCCCTCGCCAAAGGCCTCGCCGGGGCGGAAATCGACGATCTCGACGCTGGGCACGCGCTTCATCGACCGTGAGACGGTGAAGGAGCAGGACGGACAGGTCATCTCGCCGACATCGATGCTGACGCGCTGTTCGGCGGCAGATGCCGGCATCGCGGCCATCAGGCCTGCGGCAATGACGGAGCTCAGAAACATTCTCATCGGCGGCACCTCTTCAGTAGCTCAGGAGCAAGGGAGTCAGATAGGGAAAGACCGTCGCCAGCAGCACGATGCCGGCGGCCAGCCAGAGCACGCCGCGCATCAGGGCCCGGTTGATCGGCCGCGCGCAGGCGCCGCCTTCGCAGCTTGCGGTGGCGAGGGGCCGATACGCCTTCCAGAAGCCAAGGCCGAGCGCCGCCACGGCGACGGCAAGGAAGTACCAGTGATATTGATAGAGCGCGCCGAGCTTGCCGATGAACACGCCAGTGACGCCAAGGCTGACAAGCGCAAGCGGCAGGATGCAGCACGATGTCATCGCCAGCGCTCCCAGAAGCGCAGCGGTCGCGGTGGCCCAGGCGCCACGATCCGCGGGCAGGCGGGCCACCGCCCCGGTCGCCGAGGCGGCGGTGGTGCTGGTGGAAGCTGTGTCGGTCGTCGTTTCGCTCATCGTCGAATCACTCTTGCCTTGTCGATCATGGCAACCTAGCGTCTGTAGCTGATACAGACTCAAGGGGCGGAATGATGAAGGATGCTCACGCTTCGGTGAGCCCGCTGCGGCGGTCCGATCTGTCGCGGCTGACCGGCTGCAACCTCGAGACGATCCGCTATTACGAAAAGGTCGGGATCATGCCCGAGCCGCCGCGTACGGCGTCGAATTATCGGGCCTATGACGACAGCCATGTGGCGCGGCTGCGCTTTGTGATGCGTGCGCGCGATCTCGGCTTCACGCTTCAGGAACTGCGCGAGCTTCTGGGGCTGGTTGACGGCCGGGGGGCAACCTGCGCCGAGGTGCAGGCGCTGGCCGAGCGCCACCTGGCCTCGGTGCGGGACAAGATCGCCGACCTGCGCCGTATCGAGAAGGTGCTGTCGGAAACCGTCTCGCGCTGCACGGGGGCGGATGTCCCCGAGTGCGCGGTCATCGACGCGCTGGCGCAAGCGGTGTAACGCCGCCTCGCGGGCGGGATCCGCGCCGGCCTCATGCTCGCCCTGACGCCAGTCGCGCCGGCGCGCGCGGCCGCCGGGCGCAGGCTTGCCAGCGGCTGCGACATGGCATATCTGGGGGCCGGTGGCGCGTTGGCGGAATGGTTACGCACACGATTGCAAATCGTGCTCATGCCGGTTCGAATCCGGCACGCGCCTCCACCACTCCGCCCCTCGCCGCAGCCTCACGGCATCGCAGCCTCACGGCATCGGCACGTCGCCCACATCCTTCGGCACCTTGTAGCCGCGCTGCACCGCAGGCCGCTCGGCAATGCGCAAATACCAGTCGCGCACATTGGGATAGTCGCCAAGCTCGATCTGCTGCCACTCGAAACGCGAGATCCACGGCCATGAGGCCATGTCGGCGATGCTGTATTCCCCCCGGCCCTCGCCGGCGATGAAATCGCGCCCGGCAAGCCGCCGGTCGAGCACGCCATAGAGGCGGCGGGCCTCCTTCGAGTAACGCTGCTCGGCATAGGGGCAGACGCCGGGGTTGTATTTCACGAAGTGATGCACCTGCCCTAGCATCGGCCCGAGCCCGCCCATCTGCCACATCAGCCACTCGAGCATGTGCCAGTATTCGTCACCCTTGCAGATGAAGCGATCGAATTTCGTCGCGAGATAAAGCATGATCGCGCCCGATTCCATCAGCGCCATGCCATTGTCGCGGTCGATGATGGCGGGGATGCGATTGTTGGGCGCGATCTTCAGGAATTCGGGATCGAACTGGTCGCCCTTGGAAATGTCTATCGGATGCACCGCATAGTCGGCGCCAAGCTCCTCGAGCAGGATGGAAACCTTGCGCCCGTTCGGTGTGGTCCATGTGTAGAGGTCGATCATGTCCGTCCCTTCGTTCTGCAGATCAATGAGTTGTCCTCGTCCAGCCCCGCCCCCGGCCTCGCCGTC
>RFIU01000318.1 GCA_003695555.1 Alphaproteobacteria bacterium | reverse complement strand
CGCCGAAGGGGTGGCTGATGTCGACCAGCGCCGCTCGAAAGGCGGGATCGCGCACTCGCTGGAGCGCTGCGGCAATGGCGGGCGCATCCTCCGGGCAGGAGATGACGGAGGCGGCCTTCGGCCGGCCCTGCTGGCGTGGGCCGATGTCGATGGTGGCGGTCGGGATCGCGGGAGCCTCGAGGATTCCGCTGGAGCTGTTGCCGAGAACGGCAACGGCATGACGAAGCAGCGAGACATATCCCCGGTGGCCGAGACTGTCGAGGAAGATGGTCCGCGCGGCATGGCGCCGGGCAAACTCCCGCGCCGCGGTGCGGATAAGATCCGCACCGGGATCGGCATTGGGCGCGGTCCAGACGACATGAAGCTCCGTTTCCCCGGCAAGGGCGGCCATGAGGGCATCGAGCCCTCGCCGCGTGGCATCCGGGTCGCGAGTGACGGGGTGCCAGGTCACCACCACCAGGGGGCGCGGCAGATGCGATCCGGCAAGGCCGAGCATCCGGCACAACGCCGCCTCGGGCAGGGGAGGATCCTTGCAGATCGCATCGACCCCCAGGGCACCGACGACATGCACCCGCTGGGCCGGTTCCCCCATCTGCAGCAGGCGCCGGCCGTGCGCGGGCGTGGTGGCGAAATGCAGCGCCGCCATCTTGCTCACGGCATGGCGGATGGCATCATCGAAGGCCCCCTCGGTGACCTCGCCGCCGTGGATATGGAAGATGGGAACCCCGGCCACCAGGGCTGCGGACGCCGCCCCCAGAAGCTCGAAACGGTCGCCGAGGAGCGCGAGCGCATCGGGCCGGCCGCCGGGATCCGCGAACAGATCGCCCAGCGCCTCGGCCAGCATCGCAAGAGCGCGGGTAGCGGTGGCCGGCGTGTCATCGGCGAGATCCAGAGGGATTTCGCGCCAGGGCTTACGGCCGTCGCGGACGATTTCGGCGATGGTGCGGCCATGACGCGCTTCCAGATGGGTGCCGGTGACCAGCAGCCGGGGGAAGATCGTTCCGCGCTCCTCGAGCACCGTCAGCAAGGGCCGCCAGAGGCCGTAATCGGCACGAGTCGAGGTCAGGACGGTCAGACTGCGGGCTGAAGGGCCGGACGCCATCAGATCAGTTCCTCGGCAAGAAGCCGGCGGGCCAGTACCTCGGCGAGATCGAAATCGAGCGCCGTGTCGATGTCGAGCGAACGTGCACGCGGCATCACATAGCCGATCGTCTCGGGCCCGATCAGCTTTTTCTCCTTCTGCAGCGTGGGCACATGGGCGACATAGATGGCGCCGTTCAGGGCATAGATGCGCGGCAGCTCCTGACGACGCGCGATGGGCTCCTCATTCAGGAAATGCACGAGCCTGCCATCGCCATCCATGTGATACATCCAAGACGGATGCTGGCTGGCCGGGGTGACGGACACCAGCGTCGGTGCGCCAGCATCGATGCAGCGGGCGATCGCCGCATCAATGTCGGTGGCCGAACGAAACGGCGAGGTCGGCTGCAGGAGCACGACATAGTCGAAGCCGGACAAAACCTCGACGGCATGCAGCACCGGCGCGATCCCGGGCGTGTCATCACGCGCCAGCTCCGGCGGGCGGTGAAATGGCACCTCGCAGCCATAGGCCTCGGCGATGCGGCAGATGTCGTCATTCTCGGACGACAACACCAGCCGATCGAGATGACGAGAAGCGCGGGCCGCTTCGATCGTCCAGGCGATCAGCGGCCGGCCGGCCAGCGGCCGGATGTTCTTGCCCGGCACGCCCTTCGAATCGCCGCGTGCCGGGATCAGAGCCAGAATCCGGTGCCCATGATACATGCTATGCCGTCCGCCTGCTGCTGGACCGTCGGGATGAAACGATCGATAGCTACGGAATAGCCGGGCAAAGTTGAAGATTTGGTAACCATGTCGTTGGATGATGCCGTCCTCATGCGCGAATCGAAGGCACAGCACGAAGATGCGATCCCGGCCGAACCGGGTGCTCGCCCGAGGGTGAATCTCCTGGCGAAGGATCACCAGTGGGGGCGCATCGCAGCGGCCTGGCTGCGCGCGCTGTTCCCGGATGCGGTGGTGCATCTCGGAGCAGTCGGCATGCCGCTGCCCGAGGGTCTTGGTCGGGATCCGGCGGCGAGCGCCGGCACCTGCCGGCGACGGCACATTCTGCTGTCCTTTCTCTCTCCCTGGATCGTACCCCAGACGGTGCTCGACCGCTTTGCCGTCGCGATCAATTTCCATCCCGGATCCCGGGAGTATCCCGGCACCGGCTGCTATAATTTCGCCCTGTATGAAGGCGCGCGGGAATACGGCTGCGTCGCCCACCATATGCTGGCGCGCGTCGATCGCGGCCGGATTATCGCCGAGCGGCGCTTTCCCATGGCAGAAGACGAGACGGTCGAAAGCCTACAGTTCAAGACTCTTGCGGTGATGCTCGGCCTCTATTCGGAAATTCTTGCCATGCTTGCGGCCGGCGCGTGCCTGCCCATCCTGGAACAGGGCTGGACCCGACCGCCCTTCCGCCGCCGGCAGCTTGATGCCCTGATGCGGATCACCGCCGACATGCCCATCGGCGAGGTCCGGCGGCGGCTGCGAGCGACCGATTACCCCGGCTTTCTCAATGCCTGGATCGACAGGCCCGACGGCCGTTATCATTATGGGCTGCGCGAAGGGCCTGCTCTTGCCTTCCGGCAGGATCTCTTCGCAATCGATCCGGAAGAGCGACCGACATCCGCGGAAGGAACCAAGGCCCCCCGGCCTCGCGACACGGCAGGCGCGTGACCGGCCGAAGCCTTATTCCGTTCCTGCGATCATTCTGCTCCCCCGGCGAACCGACAGGTTGATCATTTCAACCATGGTGGTCGGTGGCAGGCGCTGGCCCGATTCAATCGCGGCAGAAGAGTCGGAAGCCGAGAGCAAGCGCACGCGGTGTCGTGGTCTTATCTCCGCACCAGATGAGGCGCGCGGGGTCCAGCTCGGTGATGCGTTGTCTTGGAAATGCCGGTCGGTCGCTCCCCCCTTCATCGCCCGACATCCGGCTCGCCTCCAGCATCAGGAAGGATGCCGGCAGGCCGCCCTTTCCGAACAGTGGCGCAAGCTCAGGCGCAAGACTGCGCACCCCCAAACGAACACCGGACGCTGCCAGGCGGCGGCGCTCCGCGCGGTAACGATCAGGCGCGGCCAGCACTTCGCCTGCCGGCAGGGCCATGACGAGGTGCTGGCGGCGGCTCTTCTTCATCCGCCCCAGCCAATCCCGAAAGGCCGGCAGATCGAGCGCCCAGAGGCTGAAATCGATGATGGTCGCCAGACCTTCCGGCTCACCGGAGAGGAGCCGGTCCGGAGCCTCCAGCAGCTTTTCGGCCATGTAGCGCTCGATCGCATGACGGACCGGAGAGCCGATCGGCAGACTTTCGCTGGGGGCCAGGCGGCGACGGAGACCCTCGACATCGAAACCGATTCGGCGCATCACCACCTTCGGTCGTTCCTCAGCCGCCACCAGCGCAATACGCCACTCGCGAAGGAAAGGCGTGATATCGAGCCGCTGCAGGGCCCGCAACATCCCCTGGGCGGTGTCCAGATCGGGATCGCGTCCCCCCGGCAGCCCGTCAAGAAAGACGGCTTGCGCCGTCTCGCGACGATCCCCCGCCGAGGTTTCGCCTTCCGTCCTGGCGCGCCCTGCCGGTGCCGCTTTCTCGGGCTGTCGACTCTGCCGCACCTTACCTGCGTCATAGGCGAGCTGATCGTCCGGCGTCTTGCCCTCAGCCAGCCCCTGAGCAAAGGACAAAAAGCCCTCGTATTCCGTTTCGATATCGAAATGATGGCCGAGAAACGCCGCCTCTTCACCATTCTCGATCGCCTGCTTCATTGCAGGATCGTCGCGCACCATCAGTTGGACGGCGAACAGAGCCTTCTCGAACGCAAGCAGCGGCGCGCCTTTCGCGACGCAGATGAAATCATCATTGGCGAGGGTGAAGATCTGCCCCTCATATTGGCGCAGCAGGCGGGCGAAGGGTTCGCGCGCTGCGCGCAGATGGTGGGGCTGACGATACAGACGCGTCAGCCGCGACAACCGCACCAGCACGCCGCGGCGCCCCTTGCGGTGACGCTTCAAGCGGCGGGCATAGTCGAGCAATTGTTCCTCGCCGCTCAAAGGAGCATTTTTCTTGGTGGCGTGATGCTTCATCTTGTCGGGAAAGCCACTTTTTGAAAGAAAGTTCGCGCAGAGCTTTCTTCGCACATGGGAATTTAGGATTTGTAAACATCCCGGACGAGAAACCGGAAAGCAGCGGGTCGCCGTTCGATGCCCTCTTGCCGTTTCCGGCCGCGGCCGGGCATTCAGTCCGGGAAGGGATAACGGGCGACGAGCCGCGCTTCGCGTCGCCATGCATGCCAGAATTCCCCATAGCCTGGCAGGCGCGCCCCTCGGCGGACATTGGCGCGCCCGACCCGGAAGAGCATCGCGTACTGGCGGGCAAGATCCCGCCACGCCCGCCACAGGGTGAAACGCGAGTCCCAGATATGGGTCGCCTCGCCGCCGGCGCCATTCACCTCGATCACCGTAATGTCGCGCCCCGCGCACAAGGCCTTGAAGTCCGAAAAGCGGACATCGAAACGACCGATGAAGAAGCCGTCGATGTCGCGTGCGATCTCGTCGATGCGCTGCTCCAGCGCCGGCGTGATCCATGGCCGCCCGTCCCGGAAGATCGCGCCCTTGGAATGCGCCCCGACCCGCGTGAGCCAGACGATCTCTCCGGCCGGAACGATCTCGTCCAGGCGGGGACGAAGGCGCGGGTGATAAAGATGCGCAAGCCGGCCGGCGCGCGGATCGTCGGCGATCAGCCGGCGCAGCGTCCGCCGCCCGTCACCCTTCACCCGCGGAAAGTACTTCAATGTCATCGAGACGATACGTCCGCGCGGCTCGTCCGGGTGGCGAACATGGAAGATCCCGACCTCGCCCGGCGCGGCGACGAGATTCTGAAGCACGACGGGAGCGGTCTGTGGATAGGCGGGCAGAAGGGATCGCAGCGCGGCCTCGTCCGACACCCGCTTCACGCCGGCTCCACGGCAGCCGATATCCGGCTTGACGACGAGCGGCAGACGGATGCGCCCATCCCGCAAAGCGGCCTCCGCTTGGCTAAGCCGCTCGTCAATCCCGCCGGCGTTCAGCACGACGAAAGGAGCGAGCGCCGCCCGCGCCACAGGACCAAAGCGGGCGAGCACCTCGCT
>RFIU01000317.1 GCA_003695555.1 Alphaproteobacteria bacterium | reverse complement strand
GATCGAAACGGCGATGCAGGCGGGTGAAGACGTGATGCGCCCCGGCGGCGAAAAGATGCAGTGAATCGCCGAGCTCGACGATCCGGGCACGGCGCATCACGCCGTCGAGCAGGACGGCAAAATCGCCAGCCGCGCCGACCTCCAGCCAGACGGCATGGAGCGTGCCGGCACCGTCCACCTCGACCATGATCCCGTCCGCGGTGCGGGTCAGGACAAGGCGATGAAGGGTGCCGGTCGGATCGGTCAGTTCCACCTGCTCGCGCGCCGGCAGATTTAGCCGCCAGGCATCCCGCCGATCCCAGGGCGAGAAGGGATCCGGCACGACCAGCTCTTCATCCGCAACCGTCATCTCCTCGGTCCTGAGGGCGCGCAGCACCGGCAGACCGAGCGCGGCAAGGGCGAGCAACTCGTGCGATGCGTCTTCAGGCGTGCCGGCAGCGGTCAGCTCGTCTTCATGGGCGGCGACGAAACCGGTATCGAAACGGCCGGCGGTAAAGTCGGGGTGCGCCAGAACCCTTCGCAGGAAATCGCGATTGGTGACCAGCCCGACGATCTCGCAATCATTCAGGGCGGCAAGCAGAAGGCGCCGCGCCTCTTCCCGGTTTCTCCCATGGGCGATCAGCTTGCCGATCATCGGGTCGTAATGGACGCCGACCTCGTCGCCTTCCGCAACGCCAAGATCGAAGCGCAGCCCGCCACCTGCCGGCGGCAGGCGAAAATGCACCAACCGGCCGGTCTGCGGCAGAAAGCCGCGCGCCGGATCCTCGGCATAAAGGCGCGCCTCGATCGCATGGCCGTTAAGCGGCGGTGGCCAGTCGGCGGGCAATGATTCGCCGGCGGCTATGCGGATCTGCCATGCGACGAGATCGAGGCCGGTGACCATCTCGGTCACCGGGTGTTCGACCTGCAAGCGGGTATTCATCTCCATGAAGAAGAAGGGCGTATCGTCGCCGAGCGGCGCACCGGCATCGAGGATGAATTCCATCGTCCCCGCATTCGTATAGCCGATCGCCGCCGCCCCCCGCTCGGCCGCCGCCATCATCCGTCGGCGCAGAATTTCGGGAAGGACGGGCGCGGGCGCCTCCTCAAGAATTTTCTGATGCCGGCGCTGCACCGAACAATCGCGCTCATAGAGCGCCACCACCCGGCCATCGGCATCGCCGATCACCTGCACCTCGACATGACGCGGGCAGGTCACGAACTTCTCGATCAGGACACGGTCGTTGCCGAAAGCCGCCTTCGCCTCGCGCCGAGCGGCGGCGAGCGCCTCGCCGAATTCCTCCGGCCGATCGACCCGCCGCATGCCCTTGCCGCCACCGCCGGCGACCGCCTTGATGAGAACCGGAAAACCGATGGCGGCGGCTTCCTTTTCCAGTCGAGCATCCGATAGATCGTCCCCCTGATAACCGGGGACCACCGGCACGCCCGCCTCGGCCATCAGGCGCTTGGCGGTGTCCTTTTCGGCCATCGCCTCCATCGCCTGAGGCGGCGGGCCGATGAAGACGATCCCTGCATCGGCACAGGCGCGGGCGAAGGCGACGTTCTCGGAGAGGAATCCATAGCCCGGATGGATCGCATCAGCGCCCGTCCGACGCGCCGCATCAAGGATCGCCTCGGCCTTCAGATAGCTGTCAGCCGCCGGCGCCGGACCGATCATCACCGCCTCGTCTGCTTCCCTGACATGGCTGGCGTTGCGGTCGGCCTCCGAAAAGACCGCGACGGTGCGGATACCGAGTCGTCGGCAACTGCGGATCACGCGACGGGCGATCTCGCCGCGATTGGCGATCAGGATCTTCTCGAACAGGGGCACGCTTGCCGTCTCCTCATCGTCATTGGAGCGATTGCCGGTCATCCTTGCTCATTGTCACCCTTGCTCGGACGACGCACCCAGCGGGCGAGCCGACGCTCGAAGAAGGCGGCGATGCCCTCGCGCGCCTCTTCGCTTGCCCGACGTTCTGCGATGATCGCCGCCGTCTCGGCTCTCAAGGCCGGATCGATCGGCCGGCTTTTCACCCGCGCAATCAGATCCTTGGTCACGGCCAGTGCGCCGGGCGGGGCCTTCAGCAGATCACCGAGGATGCGCTCGGCCGCGCTCAAAAGGTCGCCCTCTGAGCCGACCAGATCGTGAACCAGACCGATCGCATGCGCCGTTTCGGCATCGAAGCGTTCGCCGGTCAGGAACCAGCGCCGTGCCGCGCTCTCGCCGATCTTGGCGATGACATAGGGGCTGATGGTCGCCGGTGTGAGGCCCAGCCGGACTTCGGAAAAGCCGAAGCGCGCATTGCGTACCGCGACCGCAATATCGGCGCAGGCGACGAGTCCGGCGCCGCCTCCGATCGCAGCACCCTGAACCAGTACCAGGGTCGGCTTTCGCATCGCATTGAAACGGTGGAGCATTTCGGACAACCGCTCGGCATCCAGCCGATTTTCCTCCTCGCCATAGGAGGCAGCCGCACGCATCCAGTCGAGATCGGCGCCGGCGCAGAAATTCCGCCCGCGAGCACGCACCAGCACGGCACGCACCGCTTCGTCGGCATCGAGTTCGGCGAACGCATCGCCAAGCCGCGCGATCAGTTCGTCATTGAAGGCGTTGTGAACCTGCGGCCGGTTCAGTACCAGATCGGCAACCCCCCCTTCGGCCACCGTCAGTTCCAGCATCTCGCCCATCAGATCCTCCTCGCCCTGTTTGCTCACATCCGGAAGACACCGAAGCGGGTGGACGCGATCGGGGCATTGAGCGCCGCCGACAGGCCCAACGCCAGCACGCGGCGCGTGTCGGCGGGGGCGATGACGCCATCGTCCCACAGCCGGGCGCTCGCGTAATAGGGATGACCCTGCCGCTCATACTGCTCACGAATCGGTGCCTTGAAGGCTTCCTCGTCCTGCGTGCTCCACTGCTCGCCCTTCCTTTCCATCGCATCACGACGAATGGTGGCCAGCACGTTCGCGGCCTGCTCGCCGCCCATCACCGAGATGCGCGCATTCGGCCACATCCACAGAAAACGCGGACCATAAGCGCGCCCGCACATGCCGTAATTGCCGGCGCCGAACGAGCCGCCGATGATCACCGTGAACTTCGGCACCTCGGCACAGGCGACCGCGGTGACCAGCTTGGCGCCGTCCTTGGCGATGCCGCCGTGTTCGTACTTGCGACCGACCATGAAGCCGGTGATGTTCTGCAGGAAGACGAGCGGAATGCCCCGCTGGCAGGCGAGCTCGATGAAGTGCGCGCCCTTTAGCGCGGATTCGGAAAACAGGACGCCGTTGTTGGCGAGAATCGCCACCGGATAGCCCCAGATGCGGGCAAAGCCGGTAACCAGCGTGGTGCCGTAGTTCTTTTTGAATTCATCGAATTCGGAACCATCGACGATGCGTGCGATGACCTCGCGTACGTCATAGGGCTGACGCGGATCGACCGGAATGATGCCATCGATCTCGGCCGGATCATGGAGCGGCTCTTCGGCCGGCACGAGCGACAGCCGGCCCCGCTTTTCCCAATTGAGATCGGCGACGATCCGGCGCGCCATCATCAGTGCCTGGGCATCGTCGGCGGCAAGGTGATCGACGACGCCGGAGATCCGCGCATGGACGTCGCCGCCGCCGAGTTCCTCGGCCGAGACCACCTCGCCCGTCGCCGCCTTCACCAGCGGCGGGCCGCCGAGGAAGATGGTTCCCTGATTCTGGACGATGATGCTCTCGTCGGCCATCGCCGGCACATAGGCACCGCCGGCGGTGCATGACCCCATCACCACCGCGATCTGCGGAATCCCCTTCGCCGACATCCGCGCCTGATTGTAGAAGATGCGGCCGAAGTGGAACTTGTCGGGAAAGACCTCGTCCTGATTGGGCAGATTGGCTCCGCCCGAATCGACCAGATAGATGCAGGGCAGCCGATTCTCCTCGGCGATCTCCTGGGCGCGCAGATGCTTCTTCACCGTCATCGGATAATAGGTGCCGCCCTTGACCGTCGCGTCATTGGCGACGATGACGCATTCGACGCCTTCGACCCGGCCGATGCCGGTAATGATGCCGGCAGCCGGGATCTCGTCGTCATACATGCGGTAAGCGGCGAGCTGCGAGAACTCGAGGAAGGGCGAGCCGCCATCGAGCAGCAGGTCGATGCGCTCGCGCGCCAGCAGCTTGCCGCGCGAGACGTGTTTCTCGCGCGCGTGCGGCGGGCCGCCCTTGGCGATGCGGGCGACTGTTTCCTTCAGATCGGCGACAAGCCCGGCCATCGCCGAGCGGTTGCGCCGAAAATCCTCGGACTTCGTGTCGATCGCGGATCTGAGAACACCCATCGCCCGGCCCGTTCCTCCCATCCCTGCCCGGTCCACCCCGCGGAGTGCCGGGGTGGCGGACGTTCGTTCGTCCGACCTGCCGCCAGCGGCAGGGGCGACCGCCTATCCGTTCGCTGATAGCCGATCGCCCGGCACAAGGAAAGCGGCGGATGCACGCCCGGCGCGCCCGCTCATGATCCGCCCGCCTCGGTATTCAGGATCATCGCCATCTCTCGCACGCCGATGGCCTCGAGATCGTAGGACAGCCGCTCGTGCCCACGGCCGGCATGGACGACGAAACGACGGGCGGCGCCGATATCGGCACATGCCTGATGGAAGCCGCGGGAAGGCCGCGCGCTCGTCCCCCGCTTGATCTCGATGGCCCACGGATCCGTCTCGCCGGGCAGTCGAAGCACGAGATCGATTTCGGCCCCGCCCGCCGTTCGATAGAAGCCGGCCGTCACGTCGGGAGCGGCGATGTTCAGCAGATTCTCGATCACGAAGCCTTCCCAGCTCGCCCCCACCACGGGATGTCCGGCGAGAGTATCGAAATCGCGGATGCCGATGAGGGCATGGACGAGGCCGCTGTCGCGCACATAGATCCGCGGCGATTTGACCAGTCGCTTGCGGTCATTCACATGAAAGGGCGGCAGGCGCCGCACGAGCAGGAGATCGACGAGCAGATCGACATGGTGCGTGACCGTCGGTGCACTGACCGAGAGATTCGCGGCCAGACGCGAGGCATTGAGCGGACCGCCCTGTGCATGGGCGAGCATGGTCCACAGACGTTCCAGCGTTTCGGACGGGATACGCGGAGCGAACTGCGGAATGTCCCGTTGAAGATAGGTACGGATGAAATTGCGGCGAAAGGCGAAGCTGTTGTCATCATCGGCGGCCAGATAGCTGTCGGGAAAACCGCCCCGCACCCAAAGACGCACCAGATCCTGATGATTCTCGACGACTTCGAGCACATCGAAAGGAGCAAGCTCGACATATTCGATCCGCCCCGCAAGGCTCTCCCCGGCCTGCCGCAGGAGGTCGAGAGAGG
>RFIU01000316.1 GCA_003695555.1 Alphaproteobacteria bacterium | reverse complement strand
GGTCTGAAGCGGATCGCCGATTTCGAGATCTCGGTCGCCGCCTATCCGGAGCGGCATCCGGAATCGCCGACGCTCGCCGCCGATCTTGAGAATCTCAAGCGCAAGGAGGATGCCGGCGCCACCCGCGCAATCACCCAGTTCTTCTTCGAGGCGGACACCTATTTCCGTTTCCTCGACCATGCCCGCGCCTTTGGCATTACGATGGAGATCGTCCCCGGCATCCTGCCAGTCACCAGCGTCGCCCAAGTGCGCCGCTTCGCGGCCTTCTGCGGGGCAGAGGTGCCGGCGTGGATGGACGATCTGTTCGAGGGGCTGGACGACCGTCCTGAAACCCGGGCGCTGATCGCTGCGACGGTGGCCGGCGAACTTTGCTCACGGCTGCATGCCGGCGGCGTACGGCATTTTCATTTCTACACGCTCAACCGGGCGCCACTGACCTATGCCATCTGCCATCTGCTCGGCCTGCGTCCGCGCAAGACCGGTGCGGCGCCGGATGCCGGAAACCATACCGACAGGGAGGATGCGGCATGAGCGGATCGGCAACGATCGACCGGCAGGCGGCCGCCGATCGCCTGCGCGCACTGGCCAGTGAACGCATTCTGCTGCTCGACGGGGCGATGGGAACGATGATCCAGCGTGCCGGTCCGGACGAGGCGGACTATCGCGGCAAGGCCTTCGCCGACTGGCCGAGCCCCCTTAAGGGCGACAATGACCTGCTCTCGCTGACGAAACCCGATCTCATCGCCGGGATCCACGACGCCTATCTCGCCGCCGGCGCCGACATCATCGAGACGAACACCTTCAACGCCACCCGTATCGCGCAGGCCGACTACGGCATGGAGGCGCAGGTCGGCGAGATCAATCTCGCCGCCGCCAGGCTGGCCCGCGACGCCGCCGACCGCTGGAGCGCCAAGACGCCCGAACGCCCTCGCTTCGTCGCCGGCGCCATCGGCCCGACCAACCGGACGCTCTCGGTCTCGCCCGACGTCTCGAACCCGGCCTATCGCGCCATCGAGTTCGACGAGCTGAAGGCCGCCTATGCCGAACAGGCTCGTGCGCTGCTTGCCGGCGGAGTCGATTTCCTGATCGTCGAGACCGTCTTCGACACGCTCAATGCCAAGGCGGCGATCGTCGCGGTGCGCGAGATCGAGGACGAACTCGGCGAGGCGGTGCCGCTGATCCTTGCGGGCACCATCACCGATCTGTCGGGCCGCAATCTCTCGGGCCACACGACAGAAGCCTTCTGGGTGTCGGTCCGCCACGCCGAGCCGCTTGCCGTCGGCCTCAACTGCTCGTTCGGGGCCGCGCATCTGCGCCCGCATGTCGAAGCCTTGTCGCGGATCGCCGATACCCTCACCCTCGTCTATCCGAATGCCGGCCTGCCCAACGATCTGGGAGAATACGACGAGACGCCGGAAGAGACCGCCCGGCATCTGCGCAAGATGGCCGAAGACGGCCTTGTCAATCTGGTCGGTGGCTGTTGTGGCACGACGCCGGAACACCTGAAAGCGATCGCGGACGCGGTCGCCGGACTTGCACCGCGCGCCATTGCGCACTTGGAGCCAAGGCTGCGCGTCGCCGGTCTCGAAGCCTTCGAATACTAAACCGTGCTCACCTGGCATATGCTCCGAACCCCAGCCCCCGGAAAGTGATCCGATGACCGAAAGCCCCGCCATCGCCCGTTTCGTCAATATCGGCGAGCGCACCAATGTCACTGGCTCGGCACGCTTCAAGAAGCTGATTCTCGCCGGCGACTTCGACACGGCGATCGAGGTCGCGCGTCAGCAGGTCGAGAACGGCGCTCAGATCATCGACGTCAATATGGACGAGGCGCTGCTCGACTCCGAGGCGGCGATGGCGACCTTTCTGAAGCGCATCGCCGCCGAGCCTGACATCGCGCGCGTTCCTGTGATGATCGACAGCTCGCGCTTTTCGGTGATCGAGACGGGCTTGAAGCATGTTGCCGGCAAGGCGATCGTCAACTCGATCTCGCTGAAGGAGGGCGAAGAGGAATTCCTGCGTCAGGCACGCATCGTGCGCCGTTATGGGGCGGCGGCCGTCGTCATGGCCTTCGACGAGGAGGGACAGGCCGACACACTGGAACGCCGCATCGAGATCCTCTCGCGCGCGTATCGTCTGCTCACCGAAAACGGCTTTCCGGGCGAAGACATCATCTTCGATCCCAACATCTTCGCCGTCGCCACCGGCATTCCCGAGCACGATCGCTATGCCCTCGACTTCATCGAGGCGGTAAGGATCCTGAAGGAAAAATTTCCGCTCGCCCGCGTCTCGGGCGGGGTGTCGAACATCTCCTTCGCCTTCCGTGGCAACAATCGCGTGCGCGAGGCGATGCATTCGGTCTTTCTCTATCATGCGATCCGCGCCGGCCTCGACATGGGAATCGTCAATGCGGGGCAACTCGTCGTCTATGACGAGATCCCGGAGGAACTGCGCGAGCGGGTCGAGGACGTGATCCTCTTCCGTCGTCCCGATGCCGCCGAACGCCTGCTCGAGATCGCCGAGCGCTATCGCGACGCCGGCGGCAAGGTGGCGGAAGAACGTGAAGAGGCCTGGCGCGAAACTCCGGTCGAGGAACGGATCATGACCGCCCTTGTCAAGGGTATCGACCGTTTCATCGTCGATGACGTGGCCGAAGCGCTGGAAAAGATTGGCAGCCCGCTCGCCGTCATCGAAGGACCGCTGATGGACGGCATGAACCGGGTCGGCGATCTCTTCGGTGCGGGCAAGATGTTCCTGCCGCAGGTGGTCAAGGCGGCGCGGGTGATGAAGAAGGCGGTCGCCTGGCTGACCCCGCATCTCGAGGCCGAGAAGGCGGCGAACGACGACAGCGGCCCGAAGGGGCGCGTCCTGCTCGCCACCGTCAAGGGCGACGTGCATGATATCGGCAAGAACATCGTCGGTGTCGTTCTTCAGTGCAACAATTTCGACGTCGTCGATCTTGGCGTCATGGTGCCGGGCGAGAAGATCCTGGACACCGCGCGGGCCGAGAAGGTGGACATCATCGGTCTGTCGGGGCTGATCACTCCCTCGCTCGACGAGATGGTTTCGGTCGCGCAGGCGATGGAACGCGAAGGCCTCGCACTGCCGCTTCTGATCGGTGGGGCCACCACCTCGAAGGCGCATACGGCGCTGAAGATCGATCCCAGCTATTCGGGACCGGTGCTGCACGTGCTCGATGCCGGCCGCGCCGCCGGCGTCGCCCAGGCGCTGATCTCGAAGGAAGGACGCGAGCCGCTGGTACGCGAAACCCGTGAAGCATACGAGGCACTGCGCCGGGCGCGGGCCGCGAAGCCGAAGGCCGACCGCCTGATCCCGCTCGCCGCCGCGCGTGCCAATGCCGTCAAGATCGACTGGTCGGACTATGCGCCGCCGAAGCCCGCCTTTCTGGGGGTGCGCACGCTGGCCGACCATCCGCTTTCCGACATCGTGCCGCGGATCGACTGGACCCCCTTCTTCCGGACCTGGGAACTGTCGGGCAACTACCCGGCGATCCTCGACGATCCGCGACAGGGCGAAGCCGCCCGCACGCTCTTCGCCGATGCCCAGGCGATGCTGCGCCGGATCGTCGAGGAAGGCTGGTTCACCGCCCACGCCGTCGTCGGCTTCTGGCCTGCGAATGCCGAGGGCGACGATGTCCTGCTCTATGCCGACGAAGCGCGCGGAGAAGTTCTCGCCCGCCTGCCCTTCCTGCGCCAGCAGGTCGCCAAGCGCGAGGGACGGCCGAACTTCTGCCTCGCCGATTTCGTCGCCCCGAAGGCGAGCGGCATAGCGGACTACCTCGGCCTCTTCGCACTCACCACCGGACACGGCACCGCCGAACGCGCGCACGCCTTCGAAGAAGCCGGCGACGACTATTCCGCGGTGCTGGTCAAGGCGCTCGCCGACCGGCTGGCCGAAGCCTTCGCCGAGCGGCTGCATGAACGGGTGCGCAAGGAATTCTGGGGCTATGCGCCGGACGAGGCGCTGTCGAACGAGGACATCATCAAGGAACGCTATCGCGGCATCCGCCCGGCGCCCGGCTATCCGGCCTGTCCGGACCATTCGCCCAAGCGGACGATCTTCGAACTGCTGGATGCGCAGACCCGTGCCGGCATGCGGCTTTCGGACAATTTCGCCATGCTG
This sequence comes from Alphaproteobacteria bacterium, assembly GCA_003695555.1. Classification (GTDB taxonomy): domain Bacteria; phylum Pseudomonadota; class Alphaproteobacteria; order Sphingomonadales; family Rhodothalassiaceae; genus J084. The sequence goes on along the minus strand of RFIU01000316.1, from coordinate 2,385 downwards.
CCGCCTGCGAGCGTCTCGGGGATCTATTTCTCGCACCCGAAGGCACAGTATTTCGGCGTCGGCAAGATCGGGCGCGACCAGCTCGATGACTATGCCCGGCGCATGGGGCTGGATCTCGAGACGGCGGCCCGCTTCCTGCGCCCTAATCTGGCCGATGACCCCTTTGATCCGGCCGCCGGCCTAGACCCGGCGGCCTGAGGCGGCTCCGGCAGTGAACCCGGATTGCAGCGATGGTTCAGCGCAGCTTCACGGCGGTGCCATAGACCAGCACCTCGGACGCCATCTGCATGACCGAGGATGTCGTCATGCGCACGCCCACCACCGCATCCGCACCCATTCGCTCGGCCGCTGCACTCATCCGTTCCACCGCCTCTTCGCGTGCAGCAATCAGAAGCTTGCTGTAACTGCCGATCTCTCCACCGACGAGATTCTTGAGACCGGCGACGAAGTCGGAACCAAGATGGCGCGCACGCACCGTCGACCCCTTGACGATGCCGAGCGTCTCGGCGATCTCGCGCCCGGCCACCGTTTCCGTCGTGCAGACGATCATGTCCTTTTCCTCCGCTTGGTGAAATGGCCCCCACTGCCGGGCGTACCGGCGTCTTCCCACCGCCTTCATGGCTAGCAGCGACGACGGCCGGCGGGCAATCCCGCATTGGGGCACGCGCTTGACTCGCCCGGGGCCAAGGGCCAGATGTGAGCGGAAATGAAGCCCCCGCCCTTCCACCGAGGGGCGCGCCGGAATACGGATTCCCATGCTGAAGACCATCTCGATCCGAGGTGCGCGCGAGCACAATCTGAAGTCCATCGACATCGATCTGCCGCGCGACCGGCTGATCGTGATTACCGGTCTGTCGGGCTCGGGCAAGTCCTCGCTCGCCTTCGATACGATCTATGCCGAGGGCCAGCGCCGCTATGTCGAGAGTCTTTCGGCCTATGCGCGCCAGTTCCTCGAGATGATGCAGAAACCCGACGTCGATCATATCGAGGGACTGTCGCCGGCAATCTCGATCGAACAGAAGACGACCTCGCGCAATCCCCGCTCGACGGTCGGCACGGTGACCGAGATATACGACTACATGCGGCTGCTCTGGGCACGCATCGGCATTCCCTATTCCCCGGCCACCGGCGAGCCGATCACCGCCCAGACGGTTACCCAGATGGTCGATCGTCTGATGGCGCTGGAGCCGGGTACCCGCCTCTATCTGCTCGCCCCGATCGTGCGCGGACGCAAGGGCGAATACCGCAAGGAACTGAAGGAGCTGCAGCGCCGCGGCTTTCAGCGGGTCAAGATCGACGGGGAATTTTACGATATCGAGGACGCGCCCGCGCTCGACAAGAAATTCAAGCATGACATTGCGGTCGTCGTCGATCGCGTGGTGATCCGCGAAGGGCTGCAGACCCGGCTCGCCGACAGCTTGGAAACCGCGCTGGAACTCGCCGACGGTCTGGCGATGGCCGAATTCGCCGACCCTGACGAGGACGGCGAGCCGCGCGCCCCGATCGTCTTTTCGGCGAAGTTCGCCTGTCCCGTTTCCGGCTTCACGATCGAAGAGATCGAACCCCGCCTCTTTTCCTTCAACAGCCCATATGGCGCCTGTGCGACCTGCGATGGGCTGGGGGTGCGGATGCGCTTCGACCCCGATCTGGTCATCCCCGACCCGGACAAGTCGCTGAAAGCGGGCGCGATCGATCCCTGGAACCGCGGCATCGTCGCCTATTACCGGCAACTGCTCGAAAATCTTGCGCGCCAGTTCGACATCGATCTCGAACGACCCTGGCGCAAGCTGCCGAAGAAGCATCGCGATCTGCTGCTCTACGGCAGCGGCGAGGTGCCGGTGACCCTGCGTCTCAACGACGGCCGGCGAACCTTCAAGGTGGTGCGCCCCTTCGAAGGCGTGCTCGCCCATCTCGCGCGGCGCTGGCGCGAAACCGACAGCGCCTGGATTCGCGAGGAACTCGGCCGCTATCAGGTGGAAACCGCCTGCGAGGCCTGCGGCGGCCACCGCCTGAAGCCCGAGGCGCTGGCGGTGAAGATTGCCGGACGCCACATCGGCGAGGTGACCGCGCTCTCGGTATCCGATGCGCTGGTCTGGTTCCGCGAACTGCCGGCGGCGCTGAGCGAGAAGGAACGCACCATCGCCGACAAGGTGCTGCGCGAGATCGGCGAGCGGCTCGGTTTTCTCGACAATGTCGGGCTCGGCTATCTGACGCTATCGCGCGCGGCCGGCACCCTTTCCGGCGGCGAGGCGCAGCGCATCCGACTCGCTTCTCAGATCGGATCGGGGCTGACCGGCGTGCTCTATGTTCTCGATGAACCCTCGATCGGCCTGCATCAGCGCGACAACGACCGCCTGCTGGCCACGCTGAAACGCCTGCGCGATC
>RFIU01000315.1 GCA_003695555.1 Alphaproteobacteria bacterium | reverse complement strand
CTGGCGGATGCGCAGGCCGCGGGCCTCGCGGAAGCCGATCCGAGCGACGATCTCGAAGGCCACGATGCCGCCGCCAAGGCGGTGCTGGTCGTCGAGGCGGCGTTCGGCGTCACGCCCGAAGGCGAGGTGCCGCGCGCCGGCATCGAACGGGGTCTCGCGCTGCTCGAAGGGCGTGACGCCCGACGAGGACGGGTGCGGCAGCTGCTGCGCATCACGCTCGATCCTGATACCGGCGCCCCGCGTGCGGAAGTCACCTTCGCTCGTCTGCTTGACGGCCACCCGCTGGCCCGCTGTGCAGGTGCCGAGAACGGTCTGCTGATCGAAACCCATGATGGCGCGCATCACGTGGTCTATGGGCTGGGCGCCGGGCCGGCACCGACCGCGGCGGCGATGCTTGCCGATCTTGAGGATGTACTGTGCACCGCAGGCGAGAGTGGGGATGTCCGAGGTGCGTTGAGCGCCTGAACCGTGCGGCCGCCAAGGACATGAGTGCGAAAAGTCGCGGGCGCGGCAGGGAAGGGAGGGTGTATAGCCCTTGTCCCTTTCCGCGCCTGCGGCTCCCGCTTTTCCGACATCCTGCGTCCTTGATTGCCTGAATCCGTAATGTCCTTGGCTGACGCAGGCTGGCCGGCTGCGAAGCGGCCATTGCCCGCGCCATGCTTTTGCCCCTAAGATTCCCCATCAATATCTCAACGGTCTCGCGATCAGGACACGAGCCCTTCAACGAGGTTCCTGCATGACGTCTTTTTCTTCCGGCTTCGGTCCGACTTCTCCGCACACCGGACTCCAGCGTTCTCTCGCCGTTGTCCGAGCGGCCTTCTTCCTCTTCATTTTCATGATTGTGGCGATGCTGCCGGCCATGGCGCTGCACGCTGCTGCGCCGACTTCGGCGCAGGATGCGGTAGAATCGGTCACCAATGATGATCCGAGACGTGCCGATGAAACGCCGCCACCGCCCGCTTTCGGGCCATGGCTCGAGGATCTCAAGCGTGAAGCGCGCTCTGCCGGCATTTCGGAGGCGACGGTGCATACGACGCTCGACGGTCTGAGGCCGGATCCGAAGGTGATCCAGCTCGACCGCCGGCAACCGGAATTCACACAGACGGCGGCCGAATATCTGGCTTCAAGGGTAAGCATCACGCGCATCGCCAAGGGGCGCGAGATGATGCGGCTTCATGCCGCCGAGCTTGCCGCGGTCGCCGAGCGGTTTCATGTCCAGCCACGCTTCATCGTCGCGATCTGGGGGCTGGAGACCAACTATGGCCAGTACACAGGCGGCATGAGCGTGGTGCGTTCGCTGGCGACGCTGGCCTGGGACCGGCGCCGCTCGCGCTTCTTTCGAAATGAACTGATCAATGCCTTGAAGATTCTGGATGCGGGCCACATCACGCCCGATCGGATGCTCGGTTCCTGGGCCGGCGCGATGGGCCAGAGCCAGTTCATGCCGTCATCCTTTCTTGCCTATGCCGCCGATTTCAATGGCGACGGGCGGCGAGACATCTGGACGGACACCGGAGATGTCTTTGCTTCCATCGCCCGCTATCTTGCCGCCCATGGCTGGCGCTCGGATCTGACTTGGGGGCGCCCGGTTCGCCTGCCGTCGGACCACGCCGGCCTGTGGCGGACAGTGAAGCGTGCCCGCCCGCCTCGGACCTGCGGGCGAGCGCTGCGTGATCATTCGCGACGCCTGCCGCTCAGCGAATGGCAGCGGCTCGGCGTGCGCCGTCTTGACGGCGGCGACCTGCCGAAGCGCCCTGAGCTCGAAGCTTCACTGGTTGCCCCCGACGGCCTCGATCACGAGGCGTATCTGACCTACTCCAACTATCGGGCGATCCTGAGCTACAATTGCTCCAACCTCTATGCGCTGGCAGTCGGGCTGCTGTCCGATGCCTTCCAGAATGAGGAAGCGGCCATTCGATGAAGGGGGTGCAGACACCAACGGCAATCGTCGGGCAGGGCGCGGTTCGCAGGATCCTGCGCACGACGGTCGGCTTCGGGTTGCTGCTGCTGCTTTCCGCCTGCGGCGGGATTCATTTTCCCGATCGTGTCTCGCCGCCACCGAGCACCGCCAAGCCGAAGACGGGTCAGCCCTATCGCATTGCCGGCAAATGGTACGTTCCGCGCGAAGACTGGAACTATGACGAGATCGGAATCGCCTCATGGTACGGACCGAAATTCCATCGACGCCGTACCGCGAACGGTGAGATCTTCGACATGAACAGGGTGTCGGCCGCCCATCGCACCCTGCCGCTGCCGAGCTATGTCCGGGTCACCAATCTGGAAAACGGACGCGCGATCAATGTCCGGGTCAATGATCGCGGTCCCTTCGCGCGGGGCCGGATCATCGATCTTTCGCGTCGCGCGGCCCAGTTGCTGGGCTTTCAGAAGAAGGGCACGGCACGAGTTCGCGTACAGATCATCCGCCCGGACGGAACGCTGGGCAATCGCAAGAATGCGGCCCGCATCGCCGGCGACCTGCCGCGCGCAACACGATCAGGCGGAGGCGATTCAGCATCGCCTGAGCTGCCGGTCTTCGTTCAGGTCGGCGCCTTTCTTGAACGAGAGAATGCGCGCCGGGCCAAAAAGCGGCTTTCGGGTATCGGAGAGGTGCGGATCGAAAAGATCCGTGCTGCGGGCCGCACGCTTTACAGAGTGCGGCTCGGCCCCTATCACGATCTCGAACGGGCGCTGAAGGCCCTGCGCAGGGCCTTCCGGCGCGGCTATGGCGAAGCTCGGCTGTTCCATGTCGATGGCCTGGGCTGAAATGATGATGTCGGGGCTTCGGATCACCAGTGCCGGCACTCTGCCGCCGATCCGCGGTTTGGCTAGACCATTAGAGGAGACGGTTTCGCGAATGTCCGCATATTCCCTATTCCAGCGTGGACTTGCTCTTTTCCTTTTGGCCAGCATCCTGCTTGCGCTGTTCGTCCCGTCGCCCGGCCGGGCGCAAGGCTTCACCACCGCGGCCAAGCACGCCATCCTGATCGAGCAGGAGACCGGCACGGTGCTTTATGAGAAAGCGGCCGACGAGCGCTTTCCCCCAGCCTCGATGGCGAAGATGATGACCCTCTACATCCTCTTCGAGCAGATTCATTCTGGCGCTCTTTCCCTCGATGATACGACTCGCGTTTCGTCACACGCCTGGAAACGATGGGCGGGCAGCGAAGGCTCGCTGATGTTTCTGTCCGAAAACGAGGAAGTCAGCGTCGAGCAGCTCATCCGTGGGATCATCGTCGCTTCCGGCAATGACGCCTGCACGGTGGTCGCCGAGATGCTTGCCGGATCCGAGGACGCCTTCGCGCAGTGGATGAACGCGAAGGCCGAAGAGCTCGGCATGACGAACAGCCATTACCGCAACGCCTCCGGCTGGCCGGCACCCGATCAGTACACGACGGCGCGCGATCTCGCGCTGCTCGCAGACCGGACGATCCGTGATTTTCCCGAACTTTATCATTATTATGGCGAGAAAACCTTCACCCATGGGCGGGACTTTCGCACCGGACAGCCGATCACGCAGCACAACCGAAACCCCCTCCTTTATCGCGTCGAAGGAGCCGATGGTCTGAAGACCGGCCATACCAAAGCGGCGGGCTATGGTCTCACCGGCTCGGCGAAGCGCGGCGATCGGCGGCTCATCGTCGTCGTTTCGGGTCTTTCCTCGCAGTCGGAGCGCTCACGCGAGTCGCAGGCGCTGATCGAGTACGGTTTTCGCGCCTTTCGCACCTATCCTCTCTTCGCCGCCGGAGAGCCGGTGGTCAACGCCGACGTCTGGCTCGGCGAAGCGGCAAAGGTTCCGCTGGTAGTGGAAAACTCCCTCGTTCTTACCTTGAGCCGTCGCGACCGGGCCGGCATGAAGGTGAAGGTACGCTATGCGCAGCCGATTCCCGCTCCGATCGTAAAGGGAGACCGCCTCGGCGAGCTGGTCATCACCTGGCCGAGCCGTAGCGAACCGCTGGTCGTTCCCTTGCTGGCCGGGGAAAGTGTCGCGCAGGTCGGTGGTTTCGGCAAGATTGCCGCGGCGTTCGAATATCTCGTCTTCGGCAGCTCCGGCACGCGTGAGGGAGCTGCGCAGACTGCTGCCCAAGAGAAGGGGGAGGGGGCGTGAACCGGGCCCGCTTCATCAGCATCGAAGGCGGCGAGGGCGTCGGCAAGACGACACAGGGTTCACGGCTTGTCGAATGGCTGAACGAGCAGGAGGTGCCGGCCATCGCCACCCGCGAACCCGGCGGCTCGCCCAGTGCCGAGGAAATCCGCCGTCTGCTGGTCGAAGGAGCGCCTGAACGCTGGACACCGATGGCCGAAGCGCTGCTCCACACCGCCGCCCGTGTCGAGCATGTCGCCCATCGGATTTCTCCGTCACTGCAGGCGGGACGCTGGGTGATCACGGACCGCTTCGTCGATTCGACGATCGTTTATCAGGGCATCGTTCAGGGGCTTGGCGTCGATACCGTGATGCGAATGCACGAGATCGCGCTTGACGGCTTTCTGCCGGACCTCACCCTGATTCTCGATCTTCCGGCCGAGGAAGGCTTGGCCCGTGCCGGGGCACGCGGTGGTGGCGAGGATCGTTATGAGCGTCACGGCGCCGCCTTTCACGAGCGCATCACGTCAGGCTTTCGCGATGTCGCACGGCGCTGGCCGAAACGTTGCCGTCTGATCGATGCATCCGGCGACGAGGAGGAGGTCGCCGCCCGCATCCGCTTTGCCGTCGCCCCGCTGCTGCCTGATACCGTCTAAGGGAAGGGATCGGATCATGGCACGCGCGCCACGTTCGCCGAGCGCGGAACCTGCCGGGACTTCCTTTCCGGCCTGGCGCACGGCGCGGCGCATCATCGGGCACGAGCAGGCGATCGGGACGCTGCATGCTGCCGCTGCTTCCGGTCGGATGCCACACGCCTGGCTGTTCGCCGGTCCGCAAGGGGTGGGAAAGGCAAGTCTTGCCTGTGCCTGGGCGCGCTCGCTGCTCGCCCGCCAGGCAACTGCGATGGGGGCGCAGGAGGGGAAGGGGACTGCGGATTTTTCGTTGGCCGCTGAGCATGATTCCGGCCCCGGCCTGTTCGACGATGAAAAGGTTACTCCGCCGAGCCGATCGGAAGGAGGCCAGGAAGACGAGGATTTCTTCGCCCTTTCGGCCGATCATCCGGTGTTCCGGCAGGTCGCGGCAGGCAGCCACCCGGACCTGCTGATCCTCGACCCGGAGGAAATGTCGGCAGGAGAGGGCGGCAGGGCGCGCGCCACCCGACAGATCCGTGTCGAGGACGTGCGCCGCATTCACCGCTTCTATGCACACACGGCTTCCAGCGAGGGCTGGCGGATAACGCTTATCGACGAGGCTGAGGCGATGAATCTCAGTGCGGCCAACGCCTTGCTGAAGATTCTTGAGGAACCGCCTGCGCGTGGATTGCTGATTCTCGTGTCGCACCAACCGGGTCGTCTGCTGCCGACGATCCGCTCGCGGTGCCGGACGCTCGTTTTTCAACCCCTAACGCTCAGCGACATGCACGACTTCCTTGCCGAGGAAGCGCCGGAATGCGATGCGCCGACGCGCGATGCTGCCGCCCGCCTGGCCGAAGGCGCCCCGGGGCGCGCGCTTAACCTGCTGAGAAACGATGGGCTGACGCTTTATCGCGAATTGCTTGGCCTGCTTGCCGACGAGAATGTTGCAAGCGGCCTGCAGGCCCGTGCGCGCTTCATCGAGCAGGTGGCGGGCGATCCTGAACGCCATCGGCTGGTCCTCGACCTGTGGCGTGATCTTCATGCCCGCCTCGTGCGCTTCGCCGTTTCACCGCCGGCGGGTAAAGAGGAAGGGCCTTTGCCGGAAGAAGCCGTTCTTCTCGAACGCTGGTGTTGCCGTTCCTCCCCCGACGAGTGGATCGAGCGGTGGGAGAGGACGGGGCGTCTCATCGAACAGGCGGAGCGGCTTTATCTTGACCGCAAACAGGTGCTATGGACGCTCTTCGCCGAGGACGGCCTGCCCGGGGTCGAGCCACACCGATCATAAGGGGGCAGCCGGCGATCCTGCCAATTGCTGAGGGAGCAGACGCGCGCCATGGAGAGTGAGACGCCGCGATACTATGTCACGACGCCGATCTATTACGTCAATGACGTGCCGCACATCGGCCATGCCTATACGACGCTCGCCTGTGACGTGCTGGCGCGCTTCAAGCGGCTGGACGGTTATCGGGTGCTGTTCCTGACCGGCACCGACGAGCACGGGCAGAAAGTGCAGAAGTCCGCCGAGGCGGCCGGTATCGCCCCGCAGGAATTCTGCGACCGCGTCTCGAAGCGATTCCGGGCGTTGCTCGAGGCGATGAACTTCTCGGCCGACGATTTCATCCGCACCACCGAGGATCGGCACATCCGCGCCGTGCAGGCGCTCTGGCAGCGGCTCGAGGAGCGGGGTCAGATCTATGAGGGCAGCTATGCCGGCTGGTATT
>RFIU01000314.1 GCA_003695555.1 Alphaproteobacteria bacterium | reverse complement strand
TCCACCGTGGCGCGTCTTGCTCTCGGTCTGCTGCGAGCGGGCGAAGGCGAAATCCTCTTCGACGGCCGCCCGCGTCATGAATGGCCGCCTCTTCTGCTTGAGCGGGATGTCGCCGCCGTAGATCAGCAGATCTTTCTTTTTGCCGGAAATGTGCTCGACAATCTGCGCTTCTGGGATCCCGGAATTTCGGTCGATGCGGCGGTGCGAGCGGCGCGCGATGCTGAAATCCACGAAGAAATCGCGGCGCGACCGGGTGGGTATGAGACTTTGGTCGAAGAAGGGGGGCGCAATTTCAGCGGCGGTCAGCGGCAGCGTCTCGAGATTGCCCGGGCGCTCGCCAGGGATCCGCGTCTGCTGGTGCTGGACGAGGCGACCGCCGCGCTCGATCCGGCGACGGAAGAAAAGATCGACCTCAATCTGCGCCGGCGCGGCATGTCGCTGCTGGTGATCGCGCACCGCCTTTCCACGATCCGGGATGCCGACGAGATCATCCTTCTCGATCAGGGCAGGGTTGCCGAACGCGGTCGCCATGATGAGCTGATGGTGCGTGAAGGCCGCTATCGCCGACTGGTGGAGCAGGGGTGATGGCGGCGACCAGCGGACAGGACGGCAATGGCGCCATGCGCGTGACCTTTACCCCGGCGAGCCGCATGTCGGACCTTCCCGGCGGTCCGCTCCTGATCGAAGTGGAAGAAGGGCGGCTGCTGCTCTTCTTCCGGGACGCACGCGGGGTGCGCCATTTCCTGGGCGAGGCCGCTGCGGGCGGAACACTGCTGTTGCCGACTGCCGGAGACGGCAATGAGGAAGGCGACTGGCTGCTTGGAGCGGTGCCTCAGGCACGCCTTCGGCTGCGTTCTCTTTCCCCGGATGCGCCGATCGAAGAGGGGTCCGAGGCGGCGGACGCGCTGGCCGTGCTGGTGCGTACAGCCAATGTCGAGGCATCGGACGATGCCGGTGCCACTCTCGGAGACAGGCTCGTCGCCCTCAACCGGCAACTGTCGCGGCGGGCAGAGGCCGAAGAAGCCGCGACACCCGCACGTTTTGCAGCATTCGAGGAAGAGCGAAAAGGCCTGCTCCAACGCGCCATCAGAAAACTGGTCTCCGTTGCGGGTTCCCCCGTTTCAGTGCTGATCGACAGCGGCCCGAGCTGCGAGGATCCTGCTCTGGCGGCGCTCGTGCTCGCCATGCGGCTCGAGGAAACACCTCTCTCCCTGGACGAAATTGCCCGGCTAGAGGATGTTCTGACCGAGGCATCGGATGATGCAGCCGTTGGCGAAGGCGCATCAGCCGAGGATCCCCTGGAACGGACGATGCGGCTTGCCGATGTGCGCTATCGCCGTGTCGATCTCGAAGACGGCTGGTGGAGAACCGATCACGGCATCTTGCTGGTGCGAACGGGCGATGTGCAGTATCTGGTGCTGGAGCCCGTCGGTGGCCGCAAGGGGGCGCGCTATCGCTGCTGGCACCCGGGCGAGGGGTTGGTTCGAGATCTGGATCCAGAAACGGCCAGGGAACTGGGAAATCGCGCCTTCCAGCCATGTGCGCGATTGCCCGCGTGGCCGCTCGGGCTCGGCGACCTGCTGCGCCAGGGCTTTTGGCGGTTTCGAGGCGACGCCTGGCGCATCGCCGCGCTGCTCATTGCAGCGGCCGTGCTTTCCCTCGGCACGCCGCTGGCAACCGGCGTCATCATGAGCCAGGCGATCCCGGAAGGCGATAATGGTCTGCTGCTGGTGCTGTTTCTGGCGCTGGTGGCGGCTGCGTTGGCCGGCAGTCTCTTCGATCTGGTGCGTTCATTGTTGATGGTCCGGATCGAAGGGCGCGCCGCATGGCGGCTTCAGACGACCCTGTGGGACCGTCTGCTGCGTCTGCCGGTATCCTTCTTTCGCAATTTCGACGTCGGCGATCTTGCCAATCGAGCGCTGTCCATCGATACCATCCGGGCGATGGTCGGCGCCCAAGCGGTGGAAGTCGTCTCGCAGCTCTTCTTCGGGCTGTTCGCGCTTGTTTTGATGTTCTGGTACAGCCCCCTGCTCGCTGCGGTGGCGGGCGGAGCGGGGCTCGTCTTCGCCCTCATTTCCGGGCGGGTGGGGCGTCGGGTGGGCGGGCATGTCAAGCGCATCACCGACGATACCGGCAGGCTCGAATCGATGGTCTTCCAGTTCATACAGGCGATCGCCAAGATCCGGATTGCCGGTGCGACGGTTGCCGCCTTTGCGCGTTTTGCCGATCTTTATCGCGGGATCCTGGGTGAAAGTCGCCGCCAGCAGATGGCACAGGCGCTGCTTTCCGCGTTTTCCGGTGTCTGGCCGGTCATCGTCTTCGCCGCCCTCGTGCTGACGACAGCATTGGCCGGTGGAGAACTGCTCGCCGCCTTCCGCAATCCGATCAACTGGGCCGAGATCGAGGGGACGAGCCTGCGCGCGATCATCGCGCCTGCCGGCTTCATCGCCTTCTACACCGCTCTCGGACAGTTCTCGATCGCCCTCGTCGGCGCCGGCCGTGCCGTCGTCTTTCTCGCCAGTGTGCGTCCATGGGCGGAGCGCATCACGCCCCTGCTCGAGGCGACCCCGGAAATGGGGGGAGTCGGAGGTGGCCGGCGGCTCGGCGACTTTTCCGGCCATCTGCGGGTGGTCGGCCTCGCCTTTCGCTATCGTGGCGAAGCGCCACGGGTTCTCGACGGCATCGATTTCGAGGTCCGGCCCGGCGAGATGATTGCGCTCGTCGGGCCCTCGGGGGCAGGGAAATCGACCGTCGTGCGCCTGCTGCTCGGCTTCGAGCGTCCCGAGGCCGGCAGCATCTTCTATGACGGCGTCGATCTCACCCGTCTCGATCCCGCCTGGCTGCGCCGGCGAATCGGTGTCGTTCTGCAGGACGGGCGACTGTTGCCCGGCAGCATCTTCGAGAATATCGCCGCCGGCAGCCGGATCAGCCGCGAAAGAGTGATGGAAGCCATCCGCATGGCGGGTATGGAGGCGGATCTGGAAGAGATGCCGATGGGGCTCGAAACGATGCTTGGCGAAGGCGCGGTGACGCTTTCCGGCGGTCAGCGTCAGCGCCTGATGATTGCCCGCGCGCTCGTCCGCCGGACGAAGCTGCTCATCTTCGACGAGGCGACAAGCGCTCTCGATAACGAGACGCAGGCGGTGGTGAGCGAAAGTCTTGCCCGCCTGAAGGCAAGCCGGCTGGTCATCGCCCATCGCCTGTCCACGATCCGCGATGCCGAGCGCATTCATGTGCTTGAAGGCGGGCGTATCGTCCAGAGCGGGCGTTTTGAGGAGCTGCTAGCCGTCGAAGGGGCCTTCCGGCGCCTCGCCCGACGCCAGATGATCGCGCCGCCGGCACCGAAGTGACGGGTGGGGCATGGCAGGCATGCGTCGCCCGGCGCCTTCAGCCTGCCGCTGCCGGTTCGGCCGGAAGGGAAAGGTGCGCGAGCACCGCTTCCTCGATATCGGCCGTCGTCGCCGTACCGCCGAGGTCGGCGGGCAGGATGCCGGCTTCCAGAACCCGGTCGATGGCCGTGCTCAAACGCGCGGCGAGATCGGGTCGCCTCATCGACCGGTCGAGCATCAGGGCGAGACTTTCCAGCATGCCGATCGGATTGGCAATGCCGCGCCCGGCGATGTCGGGGGCCGAGCCGTGGATCGGCTCATATAGGCCGGGGCCGGTATCCCCGCCGAGCGAAGCGGAAGGCACCAGCCCCAGCGAGCCCGCAAGCACGCCCGCCTCGTCGGTGAGGATGTCGCCGAAGAGGTTTTCGGTGACGATCACATCGAAACGGCTGGGCTCGCGGATCAGCAGCATCGCTGCCGCATCCACGAGCAGCACCTCGAAATCGAGATCGGTGAACTCGCGGGCGATGAGATCCCGCGTCACCTCGCGCCACAGGCGGCTGGTCTCGAGCACGTTCGCCTTGTCGATCAGCGTCAGCCTTCCGCGCCGCTCACGTGCCAATCGGGCGGCCAGGCGGACGACGCGCTCGATCTCTTCCGTCTCATAGCGGCACAGGTCATAGGCGCCGCGCCGATCACGTCCCTTGTCGCCGAAATACAGGCCCCCGGTCAGCTCGCGCACGAACAGCATGTCGGTGCCCGCGACCACCTCGGGTTTGAGCGGCGTATGACCGGCAAGTGCCGGCCGGGTGCGAATCGGCCGCAGATTGGCGAAGACCTCGAGGGCGCGGCGCAATTGCAGCAGCCCCGCTTCCGGTCGGCGGACGCCGGGCAGTCCTTCCCAGCGCGGCCCACCGACTGCGCCGAGCAGGACCGCATCGGCCTCCAGCGCCGCTTCCAGCGTCGCATCGGGAAGCGGAACACCTTCGGCCTCAATCGCAGCGCCACCGATCAGCGCTTCCTGCCAGGCGAGCGCTAGATCCTCCGGCGCCGCCAGTGCTTCAAGCACCCGCCGCGCCACCGCCACCACTTCAGGACCGATGCCGTCACCCGGCAGGGCGAGAATGCGAAATGTCATGCTGGTTCCTCGCGTCGTACTCGGGTCTCGTCCGGTTGTCTCATTCGCCGGCGCTGGCGGCAGCCGCGCCACCGGGTGCGGTGATCGTCGTCACTTCGGCCTCGAGCGGTTCCAGCCAGCCCCAGCGGTCGGCGGTACGACCGTCGAAGAGGCCGAAGAATGCATCCTGCAGCGCCGTGGTCACCGGTCGCTCGCCGCTTCCCACCGGCAGTCGATCGACCGAACGGATCGGTGTGATTTCGGCCGCGGTTCCGGTGAAGAAGGCTTCATCGGCGATATAGAGCATCTCGCGCGGGATCGCCTGCTCGATCACTTGATAGCCGAGATCGCGGGCCAGCCTGATGACGCTGTCGCGGGTGATCCCGGCCAGGATCGAGGCGGCCGCCGGCGGCGTGATGATCCGCCCCTGATGGACGAGGAAGATGTTCTCACCCGCTCCTTCGCTGACCAGTCCGTCCGCCGACAGGCCGATGCCCTCGGCAAAGCCGCGCGATTTCGCCTCCTGACTGATCAGCTGGCTGGAGAGATAATTGCCGGCCATCTTCAGGCCCGCCGGGATGGTGTCGGGGGCGACGCGTCGCCAGCTGGACACGCACACGTCGATACCGTCGCGCAGGCCCTCTTCGCCCAGATAGGCGCCCCACGGGAAGGTGGCGATGGCAACATCGATCGGGCAGGTGGCGCCGACCACCCCGATACTGCCATAGCCCTTGAAGGCGACGGGGCGGACATAGGCGCTTTTCAGGTCGTTGACCCGGATCACTTCCTTGGTGGCGGCGACGAGTTCGCCCGCCGCATAGGGAATCTCCATCTGATAGACGCGTGCCGCGTAGTACATCCGCTGAATATGATCGGTAAGGCGGAAGACGCGCGGGCCCTGATGGGTTTCATAGCAGCGGATGCCCTCGAACACCGCCGAGCCGTAGTGCAGGGCATGGCTGAGAACATGGACCTGCGCTTGCGCCCAGGGTTTGAGTTCGCCGTTCATCCAGATGAAGCGGGTTTCCTGAATGCTCATGGTCGCGTTTCCTCGTGGTCGCTGTTGAAAGGGTCAGCCGATCATCGCGCCGGCAGGGGCGGCAAGCGCGCTGTCGGAAGGAAGTTCGTCGCCGCGAAGCAGGCGGTTGAGGGCATCGAGATAGGCCGCGGCCGAAGCCGCTACGATATCGGTATCGACACCCGAACCGTGGGCGGTGCGGCCGTCGGCGGCCAGATGCACGTCCGCCCAGCCCTGCGCGTCAGAGCCGGCGCCGATCGAGCGGACAGAAAAATCGAGCAGCCGTGCATCGGTGCCGGTCGCCGAGCGGATCGCGGCGAAGACCGCCTCCACCGGCCCGCTCGCCAGCGCCGAGGCCTGCACCGCCCGGCCGTCGGAATGGACGAGCGAGACGGCCGCCGTGCTCATCTTCGCCTCGCCGGAAGAGGCCGCGACCTGCAGGGCCTGAAGCGACCAGGGCCCGGGGCTCTTCACCTCGCGGCCGAGGATGATCCCTTCGATATCGGCATTGGTGATCAGCTTCTTACGGTCGGCGAGATTCTTGAAGGCCCGGAAGGCCTCGTCCAGCTCTTCTCCCTCCAGCGAATAGCCGAGCGCCGTCACCCGACGGGCAAAGGCATGGCGGCCAGAATGCTTGCCGAGCACCAGCGAAGATGCTGGCACGCCGACATCCTCGGGGCGCATGATCTCATAGGTTTCGACATTCTTCAGCACGCCGTCCTGATGGATGCCGGACTCGTGGGCGAAGGCATTGTCGCCGACGATCGCCTTGTTGCGCGGTACCGGCTGGCCGGTGATCGAGGCGAGCAGACGCGAGGTGGCATAGAGCCGGCGCGTGTTGATGCCGGTCGAGACGCCATAGAAGTCGGCGCGGGTCTTGAGCGCCATTACCAGTTCTTCCAGCGCGCAGTTGCCGGCACGCTCGCCGATGCCGTTCATCGCGACCTCGACCTGTCGTGCGCCGGCCTCGACCGCGGCCAGCGAATTGCAGACGGCAAGCCCCAGATCGTCATGGCAATGGGCCGAAAAGACGACCTTGTCGGCGCCCTTCACCTGCTCGCGCAGGAAACGGAAGACGCGGCCGATGTCGGCCGGCGTCGCATAGCCGACGGTATCGGGAACATTGACGATACGCGCGCCCGCATCGATCGCGGCCGAGAAGATCTCGACCAGGAATTCGGGCTCGGTGCGCAGTGCGTCCTCAGCCGAGAATTCGACTTCCGCCACCAGTTCGCGGGCCTGTCTGACGGCGGCGACGGCACGCTCCAGCACGGTGGTGCGATCCATCTTCAGCTTGTCTCGCCGGTGTACCGGACTGGTCGCGATGAAGACGTGGATACGCTGGCGTTCGGCGGGCGCGATCGCCCGGGCGACGGCGCGGATGTCTCCCTCATTGGCACGTGCCAGCCCGCAGACCGTCACCCCTTCGACCTCTCGGGCAATTGCCTCAACCGCCTGAAAGTCGCCGGGAGAGGCGGCCGGATAGCCCGCCTCGATGACATCGACGCCGAGCTCGGCGAGCGCACGCGCCATCCGCATCTTCTGGTCGTGATCCATCGAGAAGCCGGGTGCCTGCTCACCGTCGCGAAGCGTCGTGTCGAAGATCGTCACCTGCTCTCCGGCCTTCTCCTGCCTGCCGCCCGCTGCGGGCGCGCCATGATCGCGATGCCGGGTCATGATACCGCTCCCACCCGCTGGACGGCCGTACGGTCCGCCATCGCCCGGCCGGCCGCCATCGCACCGGGTTCGATCCTTGGTTCGGCACCGTTCTCGATTGCCCGCACGCACAGAAGCCGGGCGATCTGACGCTTCAGAACTTCGAGCGAGCCGGGGCGCCATGGCTGTGGTTCGAGCGCGATGGTCATGTGTTGACCGGCATTTCCCGCCGGCATCATGGTCAGCGCCTTGACCCGCCAGCCGCGCCGCTCGATCATGCCGAGCACCCGCAGCATCGCGCCATGGGAATGGTCGATTTCGATGGCGAGCGTTGCGGTCATGATCGCTTCTCCTCTTCTCTCGTCTCTTCCATCATTTCGTCATTGCGTGCCCCCGGCGGCACCAGCGGCCAGACATTGGCGTCCGGGTCGATCTTCACATGCAGCAGTGCGGGCCCGCGATTGGCGAGCAGCCAGTCGAGCGCATCTTCGGCCTCCGTTCGGCGAAGCAAGGTCCGTGCCGGGATGCCGAAGGCACGTGCGACCGCGGCGAAATCGGGGTTGTCGGACAGCTCGACCTGGCTGCGCTTGCCGGCGAAGAACAGGTCCTGCCATTGCCGCACCATGCCGAGCGTCTCGTTGTCGAGCAGGACGATCTTGAGCGGCAGACCGTAGCGCTTCAAGGTCGCCAGCTCCTGAATATTCATCATGATCGAGCCGTCGCCGGTGACCGTCACGACGCTGGCATCCGGTTCGGCATAGAGTGCGCCGATGCCGGCCGGGATCCCGAAGCCCATCGCGCCGAGCCCGCCCGAGGTGACATGCGCCTGCGGGCGCGGCAGGCGGCAGTGCTGGGCCACCCACATCTGGTGCTGGCCGACGTCGCAGGTGACGATGAAGTCGTCACCGGCACGTTCCGAGAGGCGTTTGAGCAGATGCGGCGCATAGATGCCGTCTCCGGGTGCATCGTATCGCCAGGCGTGTTCCAGTTTCAGCTCACTGATCCGGTCCTGCCAGTCGCCGATCGGAAGAGCGCCGGGGTCGAGTGAGTCAAGGGTCAGCGCCATGCCGCCGATGACTGCATGGTCGGCGGCCTTCAGCTTGCCGACCTCGGCTGGGTCGATGTCGAGATGCAGGACCTTGGCGCGAGGCGCGAAACCGTCGATGCGTCCCGTCGCCCGATCGTCGAAGCGTGCCCCGCAGCAGATCAGCAGGTCGCATTCCTGAACCGCCAGATTGGCGGCGCGCATGCCGTGCATGCCGAGCATGCCGAGGAACAGCGGATGTTCGCTCGGCAGACTGCCGAGGCCCTTCAGCGTCGCGACCGCCGGAATGCCGGTGCGCCGCACGAAGTCGCGCAGGGCTCCTTGCGCATCCGCTATCGCCACGCCACCGCCGACATAGAGCAGCGGCCGCCGACTTGCCGCGATCATCGCCTCGGCGCGGGCGATGTCTTCCGGCATCGGCATCGGCGCAGCGGGAATGAGCGCCTGCGGGGGAAATTCACGTGCGCGCACACTCGCCTGTGCCACGTCCTTCGGCAGGTCGATCAGCACCGGCCCGGGACGCCCCTCGATGGCGATGCGGAAGGCTTCGGCGATCACTTCCGGGATCTCCTCCGGATCGGTGACGAGGAAGCTGTGTTTGACGATCGGCAGGGTGATGCCGAAGATGTCCACCTCCTGAAAGGCATCGGTGCCGATCAGGGGGCGCGCCACCTGACCGGTGATCGCGACCAGCGGCACGCTGTCGAGATGGGCATTGGCCAGCCCGGTGACGAGATTGGTGCCGCCCGGCCCCGATGTGGCCAGGCACACGCCGACCCGGCCCGAGACCCGCGCATAGGCGTCGGCGGCGAAGACCGCCCCCTGTTCGTGGCGGGTCAGGATATGGGAAAGGCGCGCCCCGACCAGCGCGTCATAGACCGGCATGATGGCGCCGCCCGGATAGCCGAAGACGACTTCGACACCCTGCGCTTCCAGACTGCGCACCAGTGCCTCGGCCCCCGTCCATGTGGCGGAGGACGCGGCGGAAGCTGCCGGTGCCGTCGTTGCTGCGATGCCCTGTGCCGAACGCTTCATCGCCTTTGTCCGCCGATCGCCTTCATGCTTCGCCCCTTCCGCTCCGGTCGCGCGGTCGGCTCATTCCGCCGCCTGCGTCGCAGGGTCGTCGGTTTCCTGTTTCTGATTGTGCTTCGGATCCAGCCAGCCCATCCGTGCGCGAAGCGCCGCGCCGACCTCTTCGATAGGATGCGACAGGTCGCGCTCGAGCATCGCGTGATAGCGGGGCCGGCCGGCCTGATTCTCGAGGATCCAGTCGCGCGCGAATTCGCCGGAGCGGATGTCGTCGAGCACTTCGCGCATGCGTGCCTTGACGTGTTCGTCGATGACCCGCGGGCCGCTGACGAAATCGCCGTATTTGGCGGTTTCCGAGACGAACTTCAGCATCTTTGCAAGGCCGCCTTCCTGCATCAGATCGACGATCAGCTTCAGTTCGTGCAGGCATTCGAAATAGGCGACCTCGGGCTGATAGCCGGCCTCGACCAGCGTCTCGAAGCCCTTGGTCACCAGCTCCGAGACGCCGCCGCACAGCACCGCCTGCTCGCCGAACAGATCGGTTTCGGTTTCTTCACGGAAGTTCGTCTCGATGACGCCGGCCTGTGTGCCGCCGATGCCGTGAGCATAGGCGAGGGCGCGCGCTTGCGCCTCGCCGCTCGCATCCTGATGGACCGCCATCAGGCAGGGGACGCCGCGGCCGCGCTCGTACTCGCGGCGGACCAGATCGCCCGGCGCCTTCGGTGCGATCATTACCACGTCGATCTCGCGCGGCGGCACGATGCGGCGATAGACGATCGAAAAGCCGTGCGCGAAGAGCAGAGTCTTGCCGGCGGTCAGATGCGGGGCGATCTCTTCGGCGAACACCGTCTCCTGCGCCATGTCGGGAACCAGCATGGCGATGAGGTCGGCATCGGCCGCCGCCTCGGCGACGGGCGCGACCGCCAGGCCGTCCGATGCGGCACGTGCCCAGCTCGCGCCGCCCTTGCGCAGACCGACGATCACGTCATGGCCGCTGTCCTTCAGATTCAGCGCATGCGCGCGTCCCTGACTGCCGTAGCCGATGATCGCGATGCGCTGTCCGGCGAGCGCGCGCGGGTTCACGTCATTGGTACCGAAGATCTTCATGCGGTCGTCTCCTCCATGGCGGATGGTTGTGCTCGTACGGTCGGCGCCTCGGCGCGTGCTGTGGGCCTTTCGATCGGGATCGTGACGGCGCCCTCGCTCGCTGAAGCGACAAGGCGCGCATATTTCGCGAAGACGCCGTGCAGGGAACGTGGGGGCTGGCGTGCCGGCATCCGCCGGCTCAGATCGGCCGCGACATCCAGACGGCGCGATTCGACATCGATGACGATCACATCGCCGTCGCGGATGCGGGCCAATGGCCCGCCGTCGGCGGCCTCGGGTGCGGCATGGCCGACCATGAAGCCGTGGGTCGCGCCCGAAAAGCGCCCGTCGGTGATCAGCGCCACCTGTTCGCCCAGGCCCTGACCCTGAATTGCCGCGGTCACCGCCAGCATCTCGCGCATTCCGGGGCCGCCCTTCGGCCCCTCGAAGCGGATGACGATGACGTCGCCGGCGCGGATGCGGCCGTCCTGGACCGCATCGAAGGCCTCCTCTTCCGAATCGAAGACCCGTGCCGGCCCTTCGAAGCGGCTTGCGACCGTGCCGGCGAGCTTGACGATCGCGCCTTCGGGAGCCAGCGAGCCCTTCAGAATTGCAAATCCGCCGCGCGGCTTCAGGGCATCGGCAGCATCGCGGATGACTGCCTGTCCCTCGCGAGCGCGGGCATCGGCCGCCTCGCTGAACAGACTGGCGCCCGAAACCGTGGGGGTGTCGGTGATCAGCCCCGCTTCCATCAGTCGTCGGGCGAGCAGCGGCGTGCCGCCGGCTTCGAAGAATTCCACCGCGGTGAAGCGGCCACCGGGCTTGAGGTCGGCGATGACGGGCGTGCGTGCGGCGATCTCGTCGAAGGTTTCAAGGGTGAGCGGCACGCCCGCCTCGCGTGCGATCGCCAGCAGGTGCAGCACCAGATTGGTCGAACCGGCGGTCGCCGCGCCGGCCGTGATCGCATTGGCGAAGGCGGCCGGTGTCAGAAAATCGCGGGCCGAGCGCCCGGCGCGCAGCATCTCCATCAGCAGACGCCCGCAGCGCGCGGCGGCTGCCGGCTTGCCGGCGTGGGTCGCAGGAATGTCATTGGCGCCCATCGGCGAGAGCCCCAACATGGTCATCGCCAGCGCCATGGTGTTGGCGGTGAACTGGCCGCCGCAGGCACCGGCCCCCGGGCAGGCGGCCTTCTCGATGGCGGCCAGCTCGTCATCGTCGATTTCGCCGGCGGCATGAGAGCCGACCGCCTCGAAGACGTCCTGAATGGTGATCTTGCGGCCATCATGGCTACCCGGTGCGATCGAGCCGCCATAGAGCACGATGCCCGGCAGATCGAGACGCGCCAATGCCATCGCGGCGGCCGGGATCGTCTTGTCACAGCCGACCAGCACCGCCACTGCATCGAGACAGTGTCCCTCGATCGCAAGCTCGATGGAATCGGCGATCACCTCGCGCGAGATCAGGGAGGCCCGCATCCCCGGCGTCCCCATCGCGATGCCGTCGGTGACCGATATGGTGTTGAAACGCACCGGGGTTCCGCCGTGTGCGCGGATCGCATCGGCGAGCGGATGGGCGAGCGTGTCGAGATGGATATTGCAGGGCGTCACGTCGGTCCAGCAGGTGACGACACCGACGATCGGCCCGGCAAGCGCCCGGTCGTCCATGCCGGTCGCGCGCAGCATCGCGCGTGCCGGTGGTTGCCGCCGCACTGCTTTGCTGCGAAGCGTTTCCTGCCAGGTGTTGTCGCCATGCGCTGCCGATCCGTTACCGTCCTGCTGCTCGTCCGTCATTCGATCCGTCCTTGTTGGTCGCATCTCACGTTCATGTTCCTGACCGCAAAAACGAACCCCCGCGTCTTCATCGGGCGCGGGGGTCGGGGTGCGGGTGCCTTTCCAGTATTTCAGGCGCGCTACATGCCCCGACCTCCTCCGACCAGAAGGAGAAGGCCCAGCAGCGTTACGAGCAGTCCGACAAGCCGCGGGTCGGCGATGGCCGCAGGTGGCGGCGCCGCCGGCAGCGCCCAAGCCGTCGCACGACCGGCACGCAGGGCGTCGCGCGGGCATGGACGGCGCGACGAAGCGCGCATGGACCCGTCGGCGGGCATCGGATTTTGCTGCATCGCAATCATCATGGCTTCACGTTACGCAAGTTTCCGTCGCAGTCAATACGAAAAATGCCAAAAAATTTCTTAATCAGGGGACAGGCAGGGAATTTTTGCTGCTTCTGAGACGCTTTTGCCAGCCTGATGGTGCAGCGCGACAATTCTTCGCCTGTCCCGGCCGTCTGGCCGCAAGGTGAAGGGCGGGTCATCTGTTGCCATCTTCCTGTCCCTTCCGGCTTTCCTACCTCGGTGCGCTTTTTGTGAGCGTCAGGGCGTTGGTCGGCGTCTCCCACAGCCAGGGGGCGCGCTCGCGCTGCTCGGCCTCGAAGGCGGCGATCGCTTCGCCATGTTCGGCAAGCGTCAAGGCCACCTCGTCGAGGCCTTCCAGCAGGCAGCGCCGGCGGAAGGGATCGATCTCGAATCCGTATGTGGTGCCATCGGCAAGGCGGACCCGGCATTCCTCCAGCGACACCTCGACCGCCCGTCCGGCTTCCCCTTCCGCCGCGATCCGCGAGATCGCCGGGCGCGGCAGCGTGACCGTCAGGATGCCGTTCTTGAAGGCGTTGGAGTCGAAGATGTCGGCGAAGCTTTCGGCGATGACGACCCGGATGCCGAGATCGACAAGCGCCCAGGCGGCATGCTCGCGGCTCGATCCGCAGCCGAAATTGTCGCCGGCGACAAGAATGGCGCTGTCCTTGAACCGCGCCTGATTGAAGGGAGAGGCGGGATCGGGGATGCCGTCGTCGCGATGACGGAGCGTGTAGAAGGCCCCTTCTCCCAGTCCCTTGCGCGAGACGGTCTTCAGATAGCGCGCCGGAATGATGATGTCGGTGTCGATATTGTCCCGGACCAACGGAATCGGGATCGCCGTGACGTTTGTGAATGCCTGCATGGTTTCCAGTCCTTGGGTTTCGCCGCTGTGTCTTCAGGAAGAGAGCAGCCGGCGCACGTCGGTGAGCCGGCCGGTGACTGCTGCCGCCGCCGCCATTGCCGGCGAGAGCAGGTGGGTACGTGCGCCCGGTCCCTGACGTCCGACGAAATTGCGGTTCGATGTAGAGGCGCAGCGTTCGCCCGGCGGAACCTTGTCAGGGTTCATGGCCAGACACATCGAACAGCCCGCCTCGCGCCATTCGCAGCCCGCAGCGATGAAGATGCGGTCGAGTCCTTCAGCTTCCGCCTGCCGCTTGACGAGGCCGGAACCCGGCACCACCAGCACCCGCTTGACGTTGGGAGCGCGCCGTCGGCCCTTCAGGATCGTGGCGGCGGCGCGCAGATCTTCGATCCGGCTGTTGGTGCACGAACCGATGAAGACCTGATCGATCGTGATCTCTTCAAGCGGTGTGCCGGGTTTCAGGTCCATATAGGCGAGCGCCGCTTCGGCCGCCCTGCGCCCGGCCTCGTCTTCCAGATGGGCGGGATCGGGCACGTGGGACGTAATCGGGGCGACCTGTTCGGGGCTCGTTCCCCAGGTCACTTGCGGCGCGATCTCCGCCGCTTCGATCGTCACCTCGGAATCGAAGACGGCGTCCGCGTCGCTTGCCAGCGAGCGCCAGGCCGCGATCGCCCGCTCCCACATCGCGCCGGAAGGTGCGAGCGGACGGCCTTTCAGCCAGGCGAAGGTGGTTTCGTCCGGTGCGACGAGGCCGGCGCGCCCGCCCGCCTCGATCGACATGTTGCATAGCGTCATGCGGCCTTCCATCGACAATGAGCGGACCGCGCTGCCGGCGTATTCGATGACATGGCCGGTGGCGCCACCAGCACCGATCCGGCCGATGACGGCGAGCGCCATGTCCTTGGCGGTGACCCCGAAGCCCGGCGTGCCCTCGATCCGGATGCGCATGTTGCGCGCCTTTTTCAGCGCGAGGGTCTGGGTGGCGAGGACATGCTCGACTTCTGAGGTGCCGATGCCGAAGGCGAGCGCCCCGAAGGCACCATGCGTCGAGGTGTGGCTGTCGCCGCACACGATCGTCATGCCCGGCTGGGTCAGGCCCTGTTCGGGACCGATCACATGGACGATCCCCTGGCGCGGGTCGTCGATGGCGATCAGCGGCACCTCGAACCGCGCGCAATTTTCGACCAGCGTCTTGAGTTGTCGGCGCGAGAGCAGATCGTCGATGCGCTCACGCTGTGGCGTCGTCGGGACATTGTGATCCGGAACCGCGAGGGTCGCATCCACCCGGCGGACCGATCGGCCGGCCGCGGCCAGCGCCTCGAAGGCCTGCGGGCTCGTCACCTCATGAACGAGGTGGCGGTCGATATAGATCAGGGCCGTGCCGGGGGCGAGATCGCGCACGCGATGCGCCTGCCAGATCCGATCATAGAGGGTGGAGCCCTTCCGTTCGCTCATCGGGACATTCCGTTGCTGCTGTGCGTGACGCCGCGATATCGCAATTGCGTCTCCCTCAAGTTCAGCGCAATATCTTGTCGAAGATTTGATGCAATGCAACATCAAAAATCTTGCCAAGCTTCGCCATGCCCGCCTATGAGGTGCGCACGAAGCGAGCAGTCCGGCGCCGCTCGCAAGGGTGTCGAACGACGGAAACGGGATGGCAGGGTGGCGGTCTTCACTCCGATCGACGAGAAGGATCTGGCCGGTTTCCTGAGCGATTACGCGCTCGGGCCGGTGCGGCGCTTCGCCGCCATCCCCGAGGGTACGGAGAATACCAATTACGCGCTGGAAACCGAGGCTGGACGTTTCATCCTGACGCTCATCGAGCGGCGCACGCCGGCCGACGATCTGCCCTTCGTGCTCGGCCTGATGCGCCATCTCGCCGAAAGTGGCGCTCCGGTCAGCGAGCCGGTCGCGGACCGTTCGGGCATTGTCCTGAAGCCTCTGAAGGGACGCCCGGCGATTGTCCTGCGCTGGCTGGAAGGGCGATCGGCAGAAGATCCGGGAGTTGCGCAGTGTGCACTGGCCGGGGCGGCGCTGGCGCGTCTGCATCTGGCGGCCCGATCCTATGGTGTCGAGCGCCCCAATCCCTATGGGCCGGATCGCTGGCCGCAGCTGCTGGCCGAATCCGAAGCACTCGCCGCGACGGGCACCGGCGGTGCAGAGAGTCGGGATGGCGCGACGGTGGAACATCTCGCCGCCCTGCTGGCGCGTTGCCGCGAATGCGCCGACGCGCTTGCCGCCGAATGGCCGGCGAACGATCGGCGTCTGCCGCGCGGAGCGATCCATGCTGATCTGTTCCCCGACAATCTCTTCTTCGCGGAAGATCGGGTGAGCGGCATCTTCGACTTCTATTTCGCTTCGACCGATCTGCTTGCCTATGATCTGGCGGTGGCCGCGGCCGCCTGGTGCTTTGACCGCGCCAATCGCTTTCACCTGGATCGCTGGCGCGCCTTGACCGCCGCCTATGCGGCCGAACGCCCGCTCGATGACGCCGAGTGGCGGGCGCTGCCCCTGCTTTGCACCGGCGCCGGTCTGCGCTTCACGCTGACTCGGCTCGTCGATCGGCTGCGGCCGCTGGATCGGGCGCTGGTGGTGTTGAAGGATCCCTGGGAATTCGCCCATCGGATGGCCTTCTTCGCCACCCACGGCGACGAACTTCGCGAGGGTTCCTGATGCGCTATCGTTCGACCCGCTCGGGCAAAGAGGCAGGTGTGCGCGAGGTGCTGCTCGGCGGTCTGGCGCCCGATGGCGGCCTCTATCTGCCGGCCGACTGGCCGCGATTGCCGGATGAGGCCCGCCGGCGGCTGGCCGAAGGTGCGACGAACTACGCCGAGGCCATGCGGATCCTCGTGCCACCGTTCCTGGGCGATGCGCTCGATCGCAGCGCCTTCGCCGAGGTCGTCAAGGCGGGATTGGCGCGTTTCCGCCACCCGGCGATCGCTCCTTTGAGCGAACTGGGCGCGGGGCTCTTCCTGCTCGAGCTGTTCCATGGCCCGACCTATTCCTTCAAGGACTATGGTTTGCAGCCGCTTGGTGCACTGGCGGCGGCGCTGCGCGGGGTGGAGCAGGGTGCTGCCGCCGGGCCGTTGCTGATTCTCGGCGCGACCTCGGGTGACACCGGATCGGCGGCGCTGGCCGCCTTTGCCGGACGACCGGGCGTTGCGATCGCGATCCTGCACCCGCAAGGGCGGATTTCCGAGGTTCAGCGCCGGCAGATGACGACGATCCGTGCTGCGAACGTCCGAAACATCGCGCTCGAAGGAAGTTTCGATGACTGCCAGCGTCTGCTCAAGCGACTGCTGGCCCGCTTCGCGGCCGAAGGGCGCGCGGTGATGTCGGTCAATTCGATCAACTGGGGGCGGATTCTTTTTCAGTCGGTCTATCATGCCCGTACCGCCTTCCGGCTGGCCGGCTTGCAAGAGGGCGGCTTCAAGGCCGTCCGCCTTATCGTGCCGAGTGGAAATTTCGGCAATGCCTTCTCCGCCATCCTCGCCCGACGGATGGGCGCACCGATCGCCGGCCTGTTGCTCGCCACCAATCGCAATGATGCCCTGGCACGCGCCTTTTCGACCGGGCGCACCCGTGCCGGCGCGGTGCATCGGACCTTGAGCCCGGCGATGGACATTCAGATTCCGAGCAATCTGGAACGCTTCGTCCATCTCGCCGGCGACGGCGATGTCGGCGACACGGCCCGACGCATGGCAAGGCTGGCGGAAGAAGGCGTGCTGGAATTCCCCCATGAATGGGCGCAGCGCGTGCCGCTGCCGATCCGGGCGATCTCGGTCGATGACGACGAGACGCTGGCCGCGATC
>RFIU01000313.1 GCA_003695555.1 Alphaproteobacteria bacterium | reverse complement strand
GGGCACGAAGATCGGATCATAGCCGAAGCCGCGCTCGCCACGTGGCGGCCAGACGATCTCGCCTGCGACCCGGCCTTCGAAGATCTCGACATGGCCATCCGGCCAGGCGAGCGCCAGGGCGCAGATGAAGGCGGCGCTGCGATCATCGGCCTTCCTTGCTTCGAGCGCATCCCGGACCTTCTTCATCGCCAGGCCGAAGTCGCGACCCTCGCCCGCCCAGCGCGCCGAATGGATGCCCGGCTCACCATCGAGGGCAGCGACGGCGAGACCGGAATCGTCGGCAAGCGCCGGCAGGCCGCTTGCACGGGCCGCCGCCAGTGCCTTGATCGCGGCATTCTCGGCGAAGCTCGTGCCCGTCTCCTCCGGCTCGTCAAGACCGAGCTCGGCGGCGACGGCGACCGCGATGCCATAAGGGGCGAGAAGGTCGGCGATCTCGCGCACCTTGCCAGGATTGTGACTGGCAATGACCAGCCGGGGGCCTTCGAGACGGCGATGCCCGTTCATCCTTTGGGGTTCCCCGGTATCCTCATTTCAGGTTCAGCGCCTGCTTCTGAGCGGCGGTGATCGCGTCGCAGCCGATCCGGGCGAGGCGCAGCAGACGCAGGAACATTTCCTCGTCGAAAGGTTCCCGTTCGGCGCTCGCCTGGATCTCGACGATCCGGCCCCGGCCGGTGAGCACGAAATTGGCGTCGGTTTCAGCCTCGCTGTCCTCCGCATAGTCGAGGTCGAGAACCGGCTCGCCCTGATAGATGCCGCAGGAAACCGCGGCAACCGTATCGGCGACCGGCAGCCCCTCGATCAGACCGGCATCGCGCATGTAGCGCAAGGCTTCGACGAGGGCGACGAAGCCGCCCGAGATCGCCGCCGTGCGGGTACCGCCGTCGGCCTGCAGGACATCGCAGTCCACCCGGATCTGCCGCTCGCCGAGCTTCGAAAGATCGACCACCGCACGCAGCGAACGGCCGATCAGGCGCTGGATCTCCTGGGTACGGCCGCTCTGGCGGCCGCGCGCCGCCTCGCGATCGGTGCGTTGATGGGTGGCGCGCGGCAGCATGCCGTATTCGGCGGTGATCCAGCCGCGGCCGGTATCGCGCAGCCAGGATGGAGCCCGCGATTCCAGCGTCGCCGTGCACAGCACATGGGTGTCCCCGAACTTGACGAGGCAGGAACCCTCGGCATGCTTGGCATGGCCGGGCAGAAATTCGAGCGGACGCATCTCGTCCGCGGCGCGTCCCGATGGGCGCATGGTGCCTTCTCCTCGATGTCGGTCGCAAAACCGCAAAACGGGGGCGATACCCCCTTTGCGCCGCCGGTCTAGCCGGAAGCAGCCGAGCCGTAAAGCCCGCATTCCAGCCGCCTTCGATACGGCCGCTTCGCGTTGACGGCGACCGGTGCGCTTCCTACATTCCGCGCGTCACCGAAATCGTCGGTTGAACCGGGGCAGACAGGAAGGCGCGAAGCGATGACCATCGAGGATCTGAGCGAACGATCGCGCACCATCTTCCGGCACATCGTCGAAACCTATCTCGAGCGCGGCGAACCGGTCGGCTCGCGCACCGTCTCGCGACTGCCGGGGGTCGAGCTGTCGCCGGCCTCGGTGCGCAATGTGATGGCCGACCTCGAAGAGCTCGGTCTCGTCTATTCGCCGCATACCTCGGCCGGGCGGGTGCCGACTGAGATGGGGCTGCGGCTGTTCGTCGATGCCCTGATGGAGATCCGCGACCTGCCCGAAGAGGAACGCCGGGAGATAGAGGCCCACTGCGCGGCGAGCGGTCGGCGGCGCGAGGACGTGCTGGAAGAGGCCAGCCGACTGGTTTCCGGCCTCTCGCACTGCGCCGGGCTCGTCACCGCGCCGAAGGCGGAAAGCATCGTGCGTCACGTCGAATTCGTGCCGCTTTCGGGCAATCGCGCGCTGGCCGTCATCGTCGCCGAGGGCGGTCAGGTGGAAAACCGCATCATCGACCTGCCGCCCGGCCTGCCGGCCTCGACGCTGGTGCAGGCGGCGAACTATCTGAACGCCCGCTTTCAGGGGCGCACCCTGGCTCAGGCGGTAGAAGCGGTACGCCGCGAGCTTGACGATGTACGCGCCGAGCTCGATGCGCTTGCCGCCCGCGTCGTCGAGGAAGGTGTCGCGGTCTGGGCCGGCAGCGATGAAGAACTGCCGGCGCTGATCGTCCACGGTCACGGCCACCTGCTCGAGAACGTCCATGCGATGGAGGATCTCGAGCGAATCCGGCGTCTGTTCGAGGATCTGGAAACAAAAAGCGAGCTCGTTCGTCTTTTGGAGTCGGCACAGGCCGGGGAAGGCGTGAAGATCTTCATCGGCTCGGAAAACGAACTCTTCTCGCTTTCCGGCTCTTCCCTGGTGGTGGCGCCCTATCGCGATGCCGAGCATCGGGTGGTGGGGGTCGTCGGGGTGATCGGCCCGACCCGCATCAATTACGCCCGCATCATTCCGGTGGTGGACTATACCGCTCAGATGATGAGCCGCCTCGTATGAGGCCCCGATCAGGCAGCGATACGGGTGCCGAAGACGCGAAATGATGGATGCAAGACCGCTGAACGACGAACGATGGACCGGGAAAGGATGGAAACAGGCATGAACGGGCAAGACAGACCCGCTGAGAAGACCGCTGCAGGCAAGGACGGGAACGAAACGCAGGCCGAAGAAGCGAAGGCCGAACGTTCGCTCGAGGAGATCGAGCGCGAAGCGGAGGAACTGCGCGAGCACCTGCTGCGCGCCAAGGCCGAAGTCGTCAATGTCCTCAAGCGCACCGAACGCGAGAAGGCGGAGATCGCCCGTTTCGCGATCGCCGACTTTGCCCGTGACCTGCTCGCCGTTGCGGACAATCTGCACCGGGCGCTTGAGGCGGCGCCGGAAAAGCTGAAGGAGGATGCGGCGGCGCGTTCGCTGATCGAGGGCGTCGAAATGACCG
>RFIU01000312.1 GCA_003695555.1 Alphaproteobacteria bacterium | reverse complement strand
GGTTTGCCGATACTCCGCTCATCAGCGAACGCGGCGCGCTGCATGTCTTCGCGCCGGGAGATGAGGCGCGCGCAAGAAAGATCGCCGAGGATTTCGGCCGCGACATTGCCGGCGTTCGGCTGCTGGGGCGCAACGAGCTGCTCGACCGCGTGCCGGTGCTGCGGCCCGAACGGGTGGCCGGTGCGGTCAGCGATCCTGAATGCCGTGACATGGACGTGGCTGCGATCCATCAGGGCTTTCTGCGCCGCGCCCGCGCCGCCGGCGCGCGGCTGCTTACCGATGCGCGGGTATCGTGGCTCGCCCGGTCGGGCGATCGCTGGCGGATCCGGCTGGCTGACGGACGCGAGATCGCCGCCCGGGCGGTGGTCAATGCCGCCGGCGCATGGGTGGACGAGGTGGCGCGCATGGCGGAACTCGCGCCGCTCGGCTTTCAGCCGCTGCGGCGCACGATCATCGTCTTCCGGCCGGCCCACGCGACCGTCGATAGCGGCTGGCCGCTGGTCATCGACATCGACGAAAGCTTCTACTTCAAGCCCGAGACGGGACGCATTCTCGCCTCGCCCGCCGACGAGACGCCCTCGCCACCGTGCGACGCCCAGCCCGACGTGATCGACATCGCCACCATCGTCGATCGTCTTGAACGATGGACCGTTTTCGACGTGCCGAGGATCGAGAATCGCTGGGCGGGTCTGCGCACCTTCGCCCCCGATCGCGTACCGGTAGTCGGCGAGGACCCGCGCTCGGCCGGCTTCTTCTGGTGCGCAGGGCAGGGCGGCTACGGCATTCAGACGGCACCGGCGATGGGGCGGCTGACGGCAGCGGTCGTGCTGGGACGGGATCTTCCGTCCGACCTGTCGGCGGCCGGGGTCGATCCTGCCCGCTATGCTCCCGCGCGCCTGCTGAAGAAGGGTTGAGCGGCAAGGGGACATGCGGGCCTTTGCAGCCCGGTCCGCATCCGACAGGAGATTGAGAGCCCATGGCAACCTCCGATACCGGCACACCGGATCCCGTGCCCGCCGATGAGCGGGCGAAGGACGGATCGGCGCATGATCCCTTCGCCCCCTCGCCATTGTGGCCCGTCCGACGCAGCGACTGGCCGTGGAGCGAAGAGGCCGTCACCCGCTGGCGCGACAATGACATCTATGGTCACCTCAACAATGTCGTGCATTACGAGCTGTTCGACGCCGCCGTGAACCGGATGCTGATCGCTTCGCACCTTCTGGACCCTCAGGGCGGAAGGCATATCGCCCTCGTCGTCGAAACCGGCTGCCGCTATCACCGTTCCCTCGGCTATCCGCAATCGCTGGTCGTTTCGCTAGGCGTTGCCGCTCTCGGTCGCAGTTCCGTCCGTTATCATCTGGCCGTCCATGCCGGCGATGATCCCGATGACGCCCCTCCCGCGGCACAGGGACGCTTCGTGCATGTCCTCGTTGATCGCCGGGCGCGCCGACCGACTCCCTGGCCCGAGGCGTGGCGCGTCAGGCTGGCGCAACTGCGCCTTGACGATGGCAGGAATGGCGGCTGAACCGGTGGCGACGGTCCCCTTCGCGCGGCGTTGACAGTGTGTGGCTTTGCGTCTATTTCCGCCCGTGGAGAGGTGGCCGAGTGGTCGAAGGCGCTCCCCTGCTAAGGGAGTAGGGGGTTGATAGCCCCCTCGAGGGTTCGAATCCCTTCCTCTCCGCCAGCTTTTCTTCGCCACCCGCGCGCCGACGCCTCTTGCCGGTGGTCCGTTGCGGTCCGGACGGAAAAGGGCCTGTTTCTCATGAATGTACTCCTCATCGGATCGGGCGGTCGCGAACATGCGCTGGCCTGGAAGATCGCGCAGTCCGAGCGGCTGGGCACGCTCTATGCCGCCCCCGGCAATGCCGGGATCGCCGAGCTTGCGCGCTGCGTCGATCTTGATATCTCTGATCATAGCGGGGTCATCGACTTCTGCCGGGAGCATGACATCAAACTCGTCGTCGTCGGTCCCGAAGCGCCGCTCGTCGCGGGGCTCGCCGACGATCTCGAAGCGGCGGACATTCTCGTCTTCGGTCCCTCGGCGGCGGCCGCCCGGCTCGAAGGTTCGAAGGGTTTCACCAAGGAGCTGTGCGCGCGTCACGGCATCCCGACCGCCCGCTTCGCCCGCTTCACCGAGGCGCAGGCGGCGAAGGCTCATGTCGCCGATCACCCCTTGCCGATCGTCGTCAAGGCGGACGGACTTGCTGCCGGCAAGGGCGTCGTCATCGCCGAGTCCCGCAAAGAGGCTGAGCGCGCCATCGACGAAATGTTCGCCGGCGCCTTCGGCGAAGCGGGCCGCGAAGTGGTGATCGAAGAATTCCTCGAAGGCGAGGAGGCGAGCTTCTTCGCCCTCGTCTCGGGCGAGACGGTGGTGCCGCTCGCCGGTGCCCAGGATCACAAGCGCGCCTTCGACGGCGATCGCGGGCCGAACACCGGCGGCATGGGCGCCTATTCGCCCGCGCCCGTCCTCGATGCGGCGATGGCCGATCGCGTCCTTCAAGAGATCGTCCGTCCGACGGCGCGGGCGATGATGGCTGAGGGCGCGCCGTATCGCGGCGTCCTCTATGCCGGTCTGATGATCACCGCCGAAGGCCCGAAGCTGATCGAATACAATGTCCGTTTCGGCGATCCCGAATGCCAAGTGCTGATGATGCGCCTGGCGAGCGATCTGCTGCCCGCCCTGCTGGCCACCGCGCGCGGTGAACTGTCGGGACTGTCGCTCGACTGGCGCGCCGAGACGGCGCTGACCGTTGTGATGGCGACGAAGGGATATCCGGGCGCCTATGAGAAGGGCAGTGTCATCCGCGGACTCGAGCATCTGCGCGCCGACCCGGATCTTGTCGTCTTCCATGCCGGTACCTGCCGCGATGCCGACGGCACGCTGCGCGCCATCGGCGGCCGGGTGCTGAATGTTACGGCGCTCGGTCGCGACGTCGCCGAGGCGCGCGCTCGCGCCTATCGGGCGATCGAGAAGATCGACTGGCCGGAAGGTTTCTGGCGTCGCGACATCGGCTGGCGGGCGCTTTCCCGGCCCGAATGACCGGCTCTGTTTGGCAGGCGAAGGGTTTCAGTCCGTCTTCCCGTCCTTTCCGTCCTTCTCATCCCTGTCGTCCATCGGGTGGGCATGACGGGCGAAGCGCGCCGCGAGGCGTTCATAGAGGGCGCGCTTGAAGGGGACGATCTGGGCGACCGCCTCTTCGAGCGGCATCCAGCGCCAGTCGGAAAATTCAGGATGCGGCGAGGCGTCGAGACGGATATCGCTGTCGTCCCCGAGGAAACGGGCGGCGAACCAGTGCTGCTCCTGCCCGCGATAGCGCCCGCCCCAGACCCGACCGAGAAGCTCGGGTGGCAGATCATAGCGCAGCGGCTCTTCGGTGCGGTCGATGAAACGGACGCGGTCGGTGCCGATCTCCTCAAGAAGCTCGCGCCGGGCCGCTTCTTCCCAGTTCTCGCCTGCATCCACCCCACCCTGCGGCATCTGCCAGGCGGGGGTAGGCGTATCGATCCGCCGACCGACGAACACCTGTCCGTCGCGATTGAAGAGCACGATGCCGACCCCGCGCCGCCAAGGCAACTCGGCAGAGATGGATCGGGCAGGGGCAGCCTCTTCGCCCGGCGTCGTCATCGCGCCTCTCCGCCTTCATCGGTGGGGATCTCGACCACGGCACTGACCGGCGCGAGAACGAGTCCGCGAGTCTGTAGCCCCTCGGCAAAGGCGCGGATGCGGGCGATGGTGATCGGATAGGGATGGCCGATGCCCACCGCCTGACCGCGCCGGCGGGCCAGTGTCTCGAGCTCGGCGAGATAGCGGTCGATCTCGGCGCCGCGCGCGACATTGTCGATATGCCGGTCGTTGCGCGCGAAGGGGACGCCGAAGCGCCCGGCGAGCTCGGGGATCTTAGAACGCGCGGTGGTGCGGGCATCGAGCACCAGCAGTCCGCGCCGGCCGATCTCGGCGATGACGGGCGAGAGCGCCTCTCGCTCGGCCGAAAAGCGTGAGCCCATGTCATTGACGATCCCGACATGACCGGCAAAGCGACCAAGAATGCGCCTCAGCCGCTGAAGGTTCTGGGCCGGCGTCAGCTTCGTCAGCAGGCCGAGCGGGCCGGGATCATTGGCCGGATAGTCGCGGGGCTCCATCGGAACCATGACGAGGGTTTCATGGCCATGGGCGCGCGCCTCGCGGGCGTAGTCCTGAAGCCGTCGGCCATAAGGAGAAAAAGCGAGAGTAACCTCACCCGGCAATTCCTCGATCGCCGCACGGGTGCGGGCCTCGGAGAGGCCGAGGCCGATGACGACGAGCGCGATCTTCGGCGTTCCGGGGTCGGCAAGAAACGGACGTGAATAAGCCTGCCATGGCACCCGGCCGTCAGCGCCGCGGATCGGCAGCAGTCCTTCCGACGTCTTCTCGACCAGTGCCGGGTCGGGCGCCGGCGCCAGTGCGAAGGGGAGCGCGCCAGCTTTGCTGTCCGCAAGGCTCGTTGCCGGAGGCGTCGTCGCGGGTGCGGCTTTCTCGCCAGTTCCGACGTCATGCGCGCCGTCCTCGGCTGTGGTGGGGGCTTGAGCGGCCGGCGGCGCGCCGTCCTCGGCATCCGTCCCGGCCGCATTCTTCTGGTC
>RFIU01000030.1 GCA_003695555.1 Alphaproteobacteria bacterium | reverse complement strand
CCCGGCTGGTGGTGCCGGTCGGCAAGGTGGTCAAGGTGCAGGTGACCTCCACCGACGTCATTCATTCCTGGGCGGTGCCTGCCTTCGGGATCAAGATCGACGCGGTGCCCGGGCGCTTGAACGAAACCTGGTTCAAGGCCGAAAAAACGGGCACCTTCTATGGCCAGTGCTCGGAGATCTGCGGCATCCGGCACGCCTTCATGCCGATCGCGATCGAGGTGGTCAGCGAAGAGGAATTCCAGCGCTGGGTCGAGCGGGCGAAGGCAGAATACGCCGATGCGACGCCCGTCGAGGCGACGGGTGAGGCTCCCGCTCTTCGGCTGGCGGCGGCGCAATAGCAGGCTGATCGCTGACTGCCGGAAGACCTGGCCATCCCAAGGGGCGTTTCTTCAAGGATCGCTACAAGAGTTTCGAGAGTTTCGAGAGTTCAGAGAGGATCATCATCATGGCGCACGCGGCTGAAGCCCATGGCGAGCATCACCACACCCCGACCGGCTGGCGGCGGTGGCTGCTTTCGACCAATCACAAGGACATCGGCATTCTCTATCTGTGGTATGCCGGCATCATGGGGATCATCGGTTTCCTGATGTCACTGGCGATCCGCATCGAGCTCGCCGAGCCCGGCGTACAGTTCATGACCACGCTGACCGGTGGCGACATGGCGGCCGCCCAGCAGCTCTACAATGTGCTGATCACCGGCCATGGTCTGATCATGATCTTCTTCCTCGTCATGCCGGCGCTGATTGGCGGCTTCGGCAACTTCTTCGTGCCGATCATGATCGGGGCGCCGGACATGGCCTTTCCGCGCATGAACAACATCAGCTTCTGGCTGCTGGTTCCCTCGATCGTGCTGCTGATGCTCTCGATGTTCATGGAGGGACCGCCCGGCGGGCTGGGTGCCGGGACCGGCTGGACGATCTATCCGCCGCTCGCCTCCTCGGCCGGTCATCCGGGTCCGGCGATGGATCTGGCGATCCTCTCTCTGCACATTGCCGGCGCATCCTCGATCATGGGTGCGATCAACTTTATCACCACCATTCTCAACATGCGCGCTCCCGGCATGACGATGCACAAGATGCCGCTGTTCGCCTGGGCGGTGCTGGTGACGGCCTTCCTGCTGCTGCTTTCGCTTCCCGTGCTCGCCGGCGGTCTGACCATGCTGCTGTTCGACCGCAATTTCGGCACCCACTTCTTCGACCCGGCCGGCGGCGGCGATCCGATCCTCTTCCAGCATCTCTTCTGGTTCTTCGGCCATCCCGAGGTCTATATTCTGATCCTGCCCGGCTTCGGGATCATCAGCCACGTCGTCTCGACCTTTGCGAAGAAGCCGATCTTCGGCTATCTCGGCATGGCCTATGCGATGGTGGCGATCGGCTTCATCGGTTTCATCGTCTGGGCGCACCACATGTTCACGGTCGGCCTCGACGTTGACACCAAGGCCTATTTCACCGCCGCGACGATGGTCATTGCGGTGCCCACCGGCATC
The DNA here is from genome assembly GCA_003695555.1 of Alphaproteobacteria bacterium. Taxonomy (GTDB): domain Bacteria; phylum Pseudomonadota; class Alphaproteobacteria; order Sphingomonadales; family Rhodothalassiaceae; genus J084. The sequence goes on along the minus strand of RFIU01000030.1, from coordinate 3,571 downwards.
AAGGTCTTCTCCTGGATCGCCACGATGTGGGGCGGGTCGATCGAATTCCGCACGCCGATGCTGTGGGCGATCGGTTTCGTCTTCCTGTTCACCGTCGGCGGCGTTACCGGCGTCGTGCTGGCCAATGGCGGCGTCGATACCGTCTTCCACGACACCTATTACGTCGTGGCGCACTTCCACTATGTCCTCTCGCTCGGCGCGGTGTTCGCGATCTTCGCCGCCTTCTACTACTGGATCGGCAAGATGAGCGGCCGCCAGTATCCGGAATGGGCCGGCAAGCTGCACTTCTGGGTGACCTTCATCGGCGTCAACATGATCTTCTTCCCGCAGCATTTCCTGGGCCATGCCGGCATGCCTCGGCGCTATATCGACTATGCGGACGGCTATGCATTCTGGAACCACATTTCCTCGCTGGGCGCCTATGTGACCGCCGTCGGCGTGGTGATCTTCCTCGGCGTGGTCGCCTATACGCTGCTCGCCGGACGCCGGGCGGAAGCCAACCCCTGGGGCGAAGGCGCGACGACGCTGGAATGGACTCTGCCCAGCCCGCCGCCCTTCCATCAGTTCGAGGTGCTGCCGCGCATCCGCTAGGGCGGACGTGAAACCCGGACTGCGGTGACCGGCGGCACCCCGCCACGCGGGCGGCCGGCCGTTGCGCTTCGCCCTTGTTCGAGAGAAGGACAGGAACGGACCATGAGCAGGCAGGCGACGATCGAGACGCAATCGGTGCTGATGCCGCCGATCGCCGGGCCGGGCGACTATTTCGCCCTGCTCAAGCCGCGCGTCATGTCGCTGGTTCTGTTCACCGCCTTCGTTGGACTGGTCAGTGCGCCGCAGATGCCCGATCCGGTGCTCGCCCTCGTCGCGCTCGTCGCCATCGCCATGGGAGCAGGCGCGGCCGGGGCACTCAATATGTGGTTCGATGCCGATATCGATGCCCGCATGCGCCGCACCGCCGAACGCCCGATCCCGGCCGGCCGACTGTATCCCGGCGAGGCGCTGGGTCTCGGCATGGTGCTCGCCGTCGCCTCGGTCGCGATGCTGGGACTGCTCGTCAACTGGGCGGCTGGCGCGCTGCTGGCGCTGACCATCGGCTTCTATGTCCTCGTCTATACCATGTGGCTGAAGCGCCGCACGCCGCAGAACATCGTCATCGGTGGGGCGGCCGGCGCGCTGCCGCCGCTCATCGGTTACGCGGCCGCCCATGGCGGGGTGACGGTCGAGGGGCTTGCGCTCTTCCTGATCATCTTCCTGTGGACGCCGCCGCACTTCTGGGCCCTGGCGCTGAAATACGCCGGCGACTATCAGGCGGTCGGCGTCCCGATGCTGCCCAATGTCGCGGGCGAACGCGCGACCCGGCGCCAGATCCTTCTCTATTCCCTGCCACTTGTCCCTGCCGGACTGCTGCCCTGGGCGCTCGGGCTCGTCGGCCCGCTGAACGGCCTGCTGGCAGGGCTGCTCGGCATCGAATTCCTGCGCCGGGCATGGGCGGTATGGCGCGACCGGGCGGGTGCGGAAATGAAGCTCTTCGGTTATTCGATCGTCTATCTCTTCGTGCTCTTCGCGGCGCTCGCCGTCGAGCGTCTCGCGATGCTCGCCATGGGGAGCGGCGGATGACGGGCACACAGGATCGACCGAGCGCCGATGGGACGACCAGCGAGCCACGCATCGCCGGCATCGCGCCACGGGAATTTCATCGTCGCAGACGTCATCGCAGCCTCATTCTCGCCCTGCTGCTGGCGGGATTCGTCGTGCTGGTGTTCTTCGCGACGCTGGCCAAGCTGCGCGGGCTCGCCCCCTGACCTGCGAAACGAGTGAAAGGCGGCAAAGCAATGCGCGAAGACGGACATGACAGCCGAACGACGGGACAGAGCCGAGGGGCGCGGCTTTGGCCGGTTCTCCTCTCGCTGGTGCTGATCGGCGCATCGACGCTGCTCGTCACCTATTCGGTGCCGCTTTATCGTCTTTTCTGCCAGGTTACCGGCTTCGGCGGAACGACCCAGGACGGGCGCACGCGATCGCAAGCGCGGACCGTGCTGGACCGCAAGGTGCTGGTGCGTTTCGACACCAGTACCGACCCGAATCTTCCCTGGCGTTTCCGGCCGCTCCAGCGCAGCCAGACGGTAAGGATCGGCCAGACCGGGATCGCCTTCTTCGAGGCGGTCAATCTGTCCGACCGGCCGATCACCGGGCGCGCCGTCTATAATATCGCACCGTTCAAGGCGGGACTTTATTTCGTCAAGGTGCAGTGCTTCTGCTTCGACGAGCAGACGCTCGCTCCCCATCAGCGGGTGAAGATGCCGGTCACCTATTACATCGACCCCGAGATCGCCGAGGATCGCAATCTCGACGATGTGAACGAGGTGACGCTCTCCTACACATTCTTTCGCGCACCTGACGATCCGCCGGCGGCGAAGACGAGCCCCCTTGCGCAGTCGCGCCCGCGCACGATAGACAACGAACAAGGGTCCCCGACGGGCAATCCCGGCCGCTGAGAGGGGCCGTGAACGAAACAGGCGAAGAGACGAGAAAGACGAAGGGTGGAAGATCGATGGTGGCACAGGAACAGGGCATGAAGCATCAGTATCATCTCGTCGAGCCGAGCCCCTGGCCGCTCGTCGGATCGCTTTCGGTGCTGGTGCTGGCGGTCGGCGCAGTCGGATGGATGCACGACTGGGCGAATTTCCAGTACGTCTTCTTTGCCGGTCTCGCCGGTCTGCTGTTCACCATGTATCGCTGGTGGACCGATGTCGTGCATGAGGCGCGCGCCGGCTTTCACACGCCCGTCGTGGAGATCGGCCTGCGCTATGGCATGATCCTGTTCATCGCGTCCGAGGTGATGTTCTTCGTCTCGTGGTTCTGGGCGTATTTCAATGCCGCGCTGTTCCCGCCCGAATCGATCGGCGGGGTCTGGCCGCCCGAAGGCATCCGGACCTTCGATCCCTGGCACGTGCCCTTCATCAACACGCTGATCCTGCTGCTTTCGGGGACCACCGTCACATGGGCACACCACTCGCTGCTGGAAGGCAACCGCCGTGGTCTGATCCAGGGGCTGTGGCTGACGGTGCTGCTGGGCATGAGTTTTACCGGGCTGCAGGCCTATGAATACGCGCATGCCGCCTTCGGCCTTACCTCGGGGATTTACGGCTCGACCTTCTTCCTTGCGACCGGCTTTCACGGCTTCCATGTCATCATCGGCACGATCTTCCTCGCCGTCTGCCTGATCCGCGCCTACAAGGGCGACTTCACGCCCGAGCATCATTTCGGCCTCGAGGCGGCGGCCTGGTACTGGCACTTCGTCGATGTCGTCTGGCTGTTCCTGTTCTCCTGCATCTATGTCTGGGGTGCGGGACCGGCGGCCGGCTGAGCAAGGAATGATGAGCGGCAAGTCCCGATCCGAGGAACCGGAAGGAATCCGCCGGGGATCCGAGGAGGAGTTCGCCGCCGCCCTTGATCAGCGTCCGCCGCTCGCCACCTCGCTCGCCCGCGGCCTGCGGGCGCGTTGTCCGCGCTGCGGCAGGGGCCGGTTGTATGCCGGCTATCTGAAGGTCGCCGAGCGCTGTACGGAATG
>RFIU01000311.1 GCA_003695555.1 Alphaproteobacteria bacterium | reverse complement strand
GATCCAGCTGTCGGCCGTCGGCCAGCACCAGTACGCGTGACGCCATCGCGAATCTGGCAAGGGCCGCCCGTAATCGCCGCGCCGGCCGATCGGGCAGACCGGCGATGAAGGCATCGATATCCGAACTCGCGATGGAAAGCGCGGCCAGCCGCCGGTTTGCGGACCGCAGCACCAGATCGAGACGGTCGGCCAGGACAAGCGGGTCGCCGGCCCCGCCTTCTTCGCCGGCCATCCCGTCCTTAGACGGTGGAACGGGAAACGTGCGCGGCACCACCAGCCAGTCGGCATCATCGGGGATCCGATCGGGCAGGCGAGGATCGTCAGGCATCGCCTCTCCCCTTGCGGCCGGCCCTGCGCGCGAGACTGGGGGCGCTGCGATCAGCCTTCCGGTTGTGGCTCGGGGTCGATCCCGGAAGGTGGCGTCTTCTTCGCCCGTCCGGCCACCGGCACAGTTCCGGCAGTGCCCGAGCGCGGCGGCGAGGGCGGCGTGTCGAGATCGGGACGGTGGATCTCTTCGCCCGCCAGCAGCGCCCGGATTTCGTCACCGGTCAGCGTCTCGTATTCGAGCAGCGCATCGGCGATCCGGTGCAGGTCGTCGAGATGCTCGGACAGGATCTTGCGGGCGCGTTCATAGGCTTCCTCGACGAAGCGGCGCACCTCCTCGTCGATTTCTCGTGCGGTTTCTTCAGAAATGTGGCGCTGGCGGGTGATCGAAGCGCCGAGAAAGACCTCTTCCTCGTTCTCGTCGTACTGCAGCGGCCCGAGCTTGTCGGACAGCCCGTATTTCGTCACCATCGCGCGCGCCAGCCGGGTCGCCATCTGAATGTCGCCGGCCGCTCCCGATGTCACCTTCTCATGACCGAAGACCAGCTCTTCGGCCACCCGACCGCCCATCGCAATGGCGAGATTGTCCTTCATCTTCTGGCGCGACTGCGAATATTCGTCGCGCTCGGGCAGCCGCATCACCATCCCCAGCGCCCGACCGCGCGGAATGATCGTCGCCTTGTGGATCGGGTCGGACTCCGGACAGTGCAGCGCGACCAGCGCATGGCCGCCCTCGTGATAGGCGGTGAGCTTCTTCTCCTCCTCGGTCATCACCATCGAGCGCCGCTCGGCGCCCATCATCACCTTGTCCTTGGCCTCTTCGAATTCGGCCATCGAGACGAGGCGCTTTCCCTTGCGGGCAGCGAGCAAGGCCGCCTCATTGACGAGATTGGCAAGATCCGCCCCAGAAAAGCCGGGCGTGCCGCGGGCGATGACCCGCGGATTGACGTCAGGGGCGAGCGGCACCTTCTTCATATGCACTTGCAGGATCTTCTCGCGCCCGACGATGTCGGGATTGGGCACCACCACCTGCCGGTCGAAGCGCCCCGGGCGCAGCAGCGCCGGATCGAGCACATCGGGTCGGTTGGTGGCGGCGATCAGGATGATGCCCTCATTGGCCTCGAAGCCGTCCATCTCGACCAGCAGCTGATTGAGCGTCTGTTCGCGCTCGTCATTGCCGCCGCCGAGACCGGCACCGCGATGCCGGCCGACCGCATCGATTTCGTCGATGAAGATGATGCACGGCGCATTCTTCTTGGCCTGTTCGAACATGTCGCGCACCCGGCTGGCGCCGACGCCGACGAACATCTCGACGAAGTCCGACCCCGAAATGGTGAAGAAGGGCACATTCGCTTCACCCGCGATGGCCCGCGCCAGCAGCGTCTTGCCGGTGCCCGGCGGGCCGACGAGCAGCGCACCCTTTGGGATCCGGCCGCCGAGACGCTGGAACTTGTGCGGATCCTTCAGAAACTCGACGATCTCCTCGAGCTCCTCCTTGGCCTCGTCGATACCGGCGACATCGGCGAAGGTGACGCGACCGGTCTTCTCGGTCAGCAGCCGCGCGCGCGACTTGCCGAAGCCCATCGCGCCGCCGCCGCGTCCGGCCTGCATCTGCCGCATGAAGAAGATCCACACTGCGATCAACAGCAGCATCGGGAACCAGGTGATCAGGATCGAGAGGATCGGGCTCGATTCCTCCTTCTTGGCGGCAAAGCGCACGCCGTTCTTTTTCAGCGTGTCGATGAGGCCGGGATCGTCCGGTGCATAGGTGGAGAAATGGCCGCCATTGCGAAACTCGCCGCTGATCTCGTGATCCTCGATAGTGACCTGCCGGACCTCGCCCTGTTCGACGCGCTCGAGAAAGTCGGAATAGGCAAGTTCGGGTGCGACACCCGCGCCGCGCGGCGTCTGGAAGAGATTGAAGACGGCGGCGAGCAGCAGGACGATCACCACCCAGAGCAGGGCATTGCGGCCGAAATTGTTCACGCTGACGGAATCCTCGTTGTCCGGGCGCTCCGCCCCTTCTCGCACGCTCCTCTCGGTGCGGGGGCGGATCGCTTCCTGTTCATCCTAGACCGTCGGGGGTCATTTGATAAGCGACTTTGACAAGCAGATAGGCAATCATCGGCGCGAAGCAAGGGGGGATGGGGGCGAAAGACGAACTCGGCAATTGCCGGATCGTCCGCCGCGCCTGCGATTCCGGCAATGGCGCGCAGTCTTCCCAAGCCGTCGCGCAGTGCCGCGATCGTCGGTCGAACAACGCCGTGAAGAAGGCGCAGATCCTGAACCACCGAAGGCGCGAATCGCGCCCGGATCTCACGCCAGGAAAGCGGTGCGAGCGGCCCTGCCGTCCAGCCCGCCCCAGCGCTGCGATCGAGCCGCACCTCGAAGCGGCCGTCCCAGCGCACCCGCCGCTCGACGGGCAGATCGCACGGTGGCTCCATCGCCGCCGCCTCGCGGGCCAGCAGCCAATGCCCGCCGCCGGCAGGAAGGATCCGGCAGCCGGCAAGCGTCGCGCCGCGAAAATCCTTCCGCCTCAACGACGACCAAAGGCGTTCGAGTGCCGCCATGCGAGGCCCGAAGGGGCGGTCCGAGAGATGCGCCAGCAGCCGAGAGAGGGCGCGCAGCGCAATCTCCCCCGGCACGTCGAGAAAGGGCGCGCGACGGATCGTCGCATGGCCGCTCGGATGGATCGTGACGGACGTGGTGAGCAGCTTGTCGATCTCAATGTCGAGCGCTTGCTGCGCGCGGCGCAGATGGGCGGCGGTCGCCGCCAGCCGGGCGGGCGTCAGGCCGGGCAGGATCCCCTCCGCCAGCATCCGGCGGATTCGGTTGCGCAGGTGCCGCGGATCGGCATTGCTCGGATCTTCGATCGGCACCAGGCCGGCCTCGTCCACCGTTTCGCGCAGACGGGCGCGGGGAAGGTCCAGCAGCGGGCGGTGACGCCAAGGGCCGAGCGGGTCGACGAGCGGCGGCGCGCTCGGCCGCATCGCCGCAAGTCCTTCTAGCCCGGAACCGCGGGCAAGCCGCAGAAGGAGGGTTTCGGCCTGATCCTCGCGGTGATGGGCGAGCAGCAGATGCCGGATGCCGGCATCGGCGCATGCCGCTTCGAGCAGCCGATAGCGTGCGAGCCGCGCCTCGGCCTCGACATTGCGCCGTGCTGCCTCGCCTTCCGGGACGAGGATATCGTGTGCGATGCCGCGCGCCGTCAGCATGGCATGGACGGCGCGCGCCTCTTCGCGTGAGCCGGGACGCAGGCGGTGATCAACGGTAAAAGCCCGGATCTTCGCATAATCTGCCGCCAGCAGGGTCAGCGCGAGGCTGTCCGCCCCGCCCGATACGGCCACCGCAAAGGGACCGTCGTGGGGGGCAAGGCCGAGGGCCGCCATCGCGGAGGCGAACTCGTCCGCCGAGATCGGCGGCACCGTCATCGACAGGAAAAGCGAGCGCGTTCGGCCTTCAGCCGCTGCCGGATGCGGGGATCGAGATCCTCGAAGCCGCGTTCCAGTTCGTCGAAGGTCGCGCACGCCTCCTCGCGCTTGCCGAGGGCGCCGAGGCTCATGCCGAGCTTCAGCAGACTGTCGGCGGCTTTCGGGCGGTCGCGGTGCTCTTCATAGCCCTTGAGAAAGGCTTCCGCCGCGCGGGCATAGTCCTTGCGGACATAGAAGGTCTCGCCAAGCCAGTATTGCGCGTTGGCGGCCAGCGGATGGTCGGGAAAGCGGGCAAGGAAGTCGGCGAAGGCGGTTTCGGCCTCACCGAAACGGCCTTGACGCAGCAGGGCGAAGGCGGCGTCATAGGCCGTCTTCGGATCACCGACGCTTGCCGGTGCCGTCGTCGCCGGCGTCCCCGCGGCCGGTGTCGGCACCGATCCTTCGGGTTGGGCCGCCGATCCCGCTGATAAGGGGGGGCTCGTTTCCTTGCCGCCGGCCGGCGGCTTCGCGCCGATCGAGATCGCTGCGGGGGGTGGTGCGTGCATCTGGTCGGCCGCGTCCTTCACCGCTGTCGCCGCGCTATCGCCTGCGGTCGTGCCGGTAGCGGTCGGCGGACGGGAAAGCTCGAGCGCGGAAAGACGCGCGCGGGTGTCAGCGGCGAATTTCTCGAGCCGCGCAGCGGTTTCGCGCTGACGATGGTCGAGCTCCTCGATCCTGCCGGTGAGAACGGCGAGAGAATGTTCGATGGAATCCACCCGGACCACCATCCGCCGCAGCAGATCGGTCGCGCCTTCCGGCATGTCGAGACGCGCCTTGAGATCCTTCATTTCCTGCGAGAGGGTGGCGAGCTCGCTCTTCAGTTCGTTCAGCTGCTGCGCCAGCTCGGCGCGCGAAGGCGCTGCGAAGGCACGCTCGGGGATCATCGCTGCGGCCAGCAGCACGAGCACCAGCAGAACCGGAACGCCGGCCAGCCGCAGGCGGTCACGCCACCGGCTTGCGCCGGAATCGACCGGGTTTGTGCGCGCGCCCTGCGATCCGTTCGACATCGTTTTCATCGCGTATTCCGTCCCTTGCCGGTGAACCCATGCTCACCGGCGCGAATCAAGGCGTTCCCGTCGCTCCCGCAGCCCTGTCAGACGCCGGCTTCGCGAATCCGCAGGACGGCGCGGCGGTTGAGGCGCCAGACTTCCTCGCCGGTCCCGAGCACGGCGGGTCGTTCCTTGCCATAGGAAATCGTCTTCAGCCTGTCCGGCGAGATGCCGAGCGCGATGAGATAGTTCTTCACCGCATTGGCGCGCCGCTCGCCGAGCGCCAGATTGTATTCGCGCGTGCCGCGTTCATCGGCGTGGCCCTCGATGACGACGCGAACCTCGGGGTGGTGGCGCAGCCAGTCCGCCTGCTTTTCGAGCGTCGCGCGCGCCTCCGGCGACAGCTCGGCGCTGTCGAAGGCGAAATAGACGCGGTCCCCCGCAAAGGCGATCAGCGCCGCTTCGGTCGGGGGACCATAGGGGTCGGAAAGCTGTTCGCGCCCGACATCGCCACCGGGAACGGCCGGTGCGTGCGTCGGTGCGGCGCTCTCACCGGTGCTCGCGCCGGTTTCCTGCGGCGCGCTCGGCGCGGCTTCGGTGCCGGGCTGTCCGTTTCTGCCGGCGCAGGCGGCGAGCAGAAGCGTGGCGAAAAGAATCGCGATCGGGAACAGGCGGAAACGGGTGGCGGTCATGGGACGCGTGAACTCCCCTTGCTGATCGTCTCGACGGATCGTGCGGACGGTGCATGGACGATGCTGGAAGGCCGTCCTCGCCTCCCTTGACACCGCCCTGCGCGACTATAAAGAGCCCGCCGCGCGCGATCAAGCACGGTGCCGGAGAGCGGATGGTGGTGGATGGTCGCGTCCGTTCGGTCCGGCGCCCGCCGGCCACCGCCGGTCATTCAGTCATCGAGCAGTGGCGACCAGGCGGGGTCGGAAGCATCGGTCGGCGTCGGCACCCGCCGTTCATTGTAGCCGGTCAGATCGACGGTCCACAGGCTCGTCGAGCCGGTCGCCGGATCGAGCCGGAAGAAGATCAGCACCCGGCCGTTCGGCGCCCAGCTCGGCGCCTCGTCCTGATAGGCGTCGGTGAGCAGACGCTCGCCCGAGCCGTCGGGCTTCATGACGCCGATGCGGAACTTCTTTTCGCCGATCCGGGTAAAGGCGATGAGATCGCCGCGCGGCGACCAGACGGGGGTCGCATAGCGGCCCCGGCCGAAGGAGATGCGGTGGACGTCCGAACCGTCGGCGCGCATGACATAGAGCTGCTGCGAACCGCCGCGGTCGGAATTGAAGACGATGAAGCGTCCGTCCGGCGAATAGGAAGGCGATGTGTCGATCGCCGGATGGCTGGTCAGGCGTCGGACCCGCCGGGTCTGCAGGTCCATTTCGTAGATGTCGGAATTGCCCTCTTCCGCCAGGCTCATGATCACCCGCTTGCCGTCGGGCGAAAAGCGCGGCGCGAAGGTCATGTTGGGAAAGTCGCCGAGCACTTCGTGCTTGCCGGTGTCGAGGTCATAGAGATAGACCCGCGGCTTGTCGCCGTAATAGGCAAGATAGGTGATCTCCTGCCGGTTCGGAGAAAAGCGCGGGGTCAGTACCAGATCCTTGCCGTCGGTCAGGTACATCTGGTTGAAGCCGTCCTGATCCATGATCGCCAGGCGTTTCTCACGGGCGAGCTTCGAGCCGGTCTCGGCGATATAGACGATACGGGTATCGAAATAGCCCTTCTCTCCGGTCAACCGTTCATAGATGTCATCGGCGATCTTGTGCGCCATGCGCCGCCAGTCGGCCGGCTGCGCAGTATAGCGCAGACCGGTGAGCTGCTGTTCGACCGGCACGTCCCAGAGACGGAATTCGACCATCAGGCGTCCGTCGGGGCGCATGTCGATCTCGCCGACCACCAGCGCCTGAGCGGCGATCGCCCGCCAATTGGCAAAACGCGGCCGGACATCGACCGAAACCGGCAATGTGATGAAGGCCTTCTCGTCGAGCGGCCGGAACAGGCCGGAACGCCGCAGGTCGGCGGCGACGACATCGGCGATCCGGCGGCCGAGTTCGCCGAGCTCGCCGACCCCGGTCTCGCCGTCGCGCCGCGCGATGAAGGGGGGGACCGCGATCGGCAGCGGCTGCAGCATGCCCTGGGTGACATCGACCTTGAGTTGGGCATGGGCGGGAGAGACGGCAAACAGACCACCCGCGATGCCGATGAGGCCGCTCGCCATGGCGGCGAAGCACAGGGCGAGAAAGGCGGCGGGCCCGGCCATCCGGCATCTTTTCAATGGGGTTCCCGAGCCCGCGGATCGTCCTGTCATCGCTTTTTCCCGTTCCTTGATGGCGTCATTTCCCATCATCGTCCTGCGGTTCAGCCGCTGCCATACATCCGTCGGGCATCGAAACGGAAGTCGATTTCGCGCCAGAGCCGGTAGAGGGCGGGGGGCAGATCGTCATAGGGCGCGCAATTCAGCACCGCCCGGCGGGCGCTTTCTGCGAAGATCCGGTAGAAGGGGTCGCTCTTCACCCGGCTCGCCTCGGCGCCGATGAAGCGTGGCATGCCGATCACCCGGCCGTCGCGGGCCAGCATCAGCCGCAATGTCACCTGCATCGTCTCCGCGCCTTTGGCGCCGGTCGGCGGAATCCAGCAGCTCTGCACCTTCGCCGATAGCGCGGCCTGCAGGCTCGCCTTGGCGATCCGGTCGGCAAGTGCCGTGCGGGTTGCCCGATCGTCCTGTTGCGATGCCTTGCGCTCCTCGGCGGGCGCGGCGCTTGCCGGCTTTTCGGGCGCGGTCTTCTTCGCCCGGTCGATGAGGGCGGCCATGCGGGCCGGGTCGAAACGGCTCGGCGGCCGAGGCTTGGCGCGCGGTGTCGCGATCAGGCGCGGACCGGGTTTCTCGGCCGGTTCTTCCTTGCGCCGGGGGGCTGGCTTCGGTGGCGGGACCGCCCCGGCTTGGGGTCGTTCGGCGATCGGCATCGTCGCTTCCGCCGGACGCGCAGGCGGCGCCGGCTTCGTCTCGCGAACAACTTCGGATTTCGGGCGTTCGACCGTCGGCGCGGGGGCGAATTCGATGAACTCGACCGGCACCACCGTCTCGTCCGGGCGGTGGCGCGTCAGATTCCAGGGCAGTCCCGCCAGCAGCAGAGTGGCGACGAGCAGATGGACGGCCAGCGAAAGCCCGCCGCCGACCAGCGTCCAGCGCCGCTCGTCGGCGTGCACCGTGCGCCCCGTTGCCGCGAATGCGTTGCTCATCGCGATTCCGTTCATCCGGTCGCCTGTTGCCGCACGGGCCGGCGCCTCATCGCCCGTCCTTCGCGGCCGCTCCCTTGCCGGGACGTTCGGCGACCAGCGCCACCTTCGCGAAACCGGCCGAGGTCACCGTCGCCATCACCTGCACCACCCGGCCATAGGCCAGCCGGCGGTCGCCGCGGACATAGACGACGGTGCGCGACGGATCGCGATTGGCGGCGATCGCCTTCAGCCGGGCGGCAAGAGCGGAGATGGGCAGTTCGGTTTCCTCCAGGAAGATCCGACCCTTGGCATCGATACTGAT
>RFIU01000029.1 GCA_003695555.1 Alphaproteobacteria bacterium | reverse complement strand
GCACATGGCTTGCCGGCAGGTCGATGCCGGCCGCACCCAGCGCTTCCTCGAACCCGCGCTGTCGCTCATGCGAGGCATAGGTATAGAGGTGATAGGCGGCCGATCCGCGCCGGCTGACGCCGCCGGTAATGAAGAGCATCCGGCGATGGCCGAGCTTGACGAGATGCTCGCCGGCGAGCCGGCCGCCGGCATGCTCGTCTGAGAGCGCCCAGAAGCAGTCGTCCGCCGGGCCCAGCGCGACGAAGGGCACGCCGCGCTCCTTGAGGAAGGGAATGCGCGGATCTTCGTCGAGCACAGATCCCAGGATCATCGCATCGGTCAAACGCGCCGGCAGACCGCGGTTGTCGGTCTCGATCACCTCGATCGTGAAGCCGCGCGCGAACAGTTCACGATACAACAGATCGCGGACCAGCGAGTAGTGGCGGGCCAGCGGATTGCCGAAGCCGAAATTGAAGCCGATGCGCGTCGGCCGCCCGAATGACAGTTCGCGCGCCGAGGCCGACGGGCGATAGTCCAGGCGCTTCATCACCGCCAGCACCTTCGCCCGGCGCGTCGGATCGACACCGGGTTTGCGGTTGAGCACACGGCTCACCGTTGCGACCGAGACACCTGCCTGCTCGGCCACCTGCCGGATCGTCACTTTTTCCCTGCCGTCGCGCGCCATCACCGTGCTCTCACACCTGCTTTCCGCCTTGCCCATCAGCTGGCGGGAAGCCCTCCAAGCTTTCCCTTCCATATCTAGACCCGCTGCCTGCCGCCCGCAATCGTTTCGCAGCGATCCGGGCATCATGGCGCGATCAGGATCGCGCGGAAGTCATTGACATTGATCGGGATCGGTCCGGGTTCCAGCAGATCGCCGAGGGCGCTGAAGAGCGCGCGTGTCTCGTGTCGAGCGAGTGAGGCAGCCGGGTCGAAGCCCAGCATCCGGGCGCGCTTCAGGCTGTCGGGATGGATCCATCCGCCCGCCTGTCCGCCGCTGCCGTCGCGTCCGTCGGTGTCGGCGGCGAGCGCATGAACGCCTTCCAGCCCGTCGAGTGCGATCATCAAAGCGGCAAGATATTCGAGATTGGGACCGCCTTCGCCGTGCGGCGCGGTGCCGATCCTCACCGTCAGTTCGCCGCCCGAGACGATCAGATGCCGCCCGCCCGTCCGATGCAGTCGCCTGACGAGATCGGCATGTCTACGCGCCACCTCGTCCGCTTCTCCCGTCACCGCGGCACCGAGATCATGAACCTGCCAGCCGTCGCGTGTCGCTCGCGCGCTTGCGGCGGCGAGCGCGTCCGCCCCGCGGGCGATGACGCGGACGTCGCTCGGCGGCAGGACGTTCCCCTCGCAAGATGTTTCGCCTTCCGCCAGTGCCGCGCGCCAGAGCGGTACATGCGGCGCGTCCCAGCGTTCGAGAATGGCCGATGCGGCCTGCGGATCCTCTCGCATCGGGATCGAGGGGCCGGAGGCGATCAGCGCCGGGTCGTCGCTGACGACATCCGAGGTCGCCAGCGTCCAGTGACGGGCGGCGGCCGAGGCCGCACGGGCGAGCCGCCCGCCCTTGACGGCGGACAGATGGCGACGGGCGAGATTGATCTCCTCGATCGGTGCACCGGAGAGGACGAGATGCCGAACGATCTCTCGCTTGGCGGCAAGGGTCAGCGGTGGTCGCGGTGCCGCCATCGCCGCCGATCCGCCGCCGGACGCCAGAAAGACAGCCCTTTCGTCAGCGGTCGCACTGCGGGCAAGTGCCAGCGCCCGAAGCGCCGCACGCTCGCTTGCCGCGTCGGGCACGGGATGACCGGCCTCGATCGTTTCGATATCGTCGGAAACATCCGTCAAAAAGCCGGCGAGATAACCGTATGGTGCTACGACGAGGCCGCGGACCGGAGGATCGATCAGGTCGAGGGCGGCGCGCGCCATCGGTCCTGCCGCCTTGCCATAGGCGATCAGAATGGTGGCGCGTGCCGGCCCTGTTGCCGCCTCGTCCGCTTCGTTTTCGAGCAGCTCGCGCCATACCGGCGGCAGGCGGCGCTCGGCGCGAACGGCTTCCAGAGCCGCTTCGAACAGTTCGGTGAGCAGGTCACGCGCCGCATCCTTTTCCATGCCGGCATCCCCTTCGACGATGCGTGTGCGCAGCCTAGCCGATAAGCCCGCCGATCACATCCCAGAGTGCCGGAAAGGCGACGAGCAGGGCGAGAATGGCGGCAAACCAGCCGACAAGAAGGAAGGTTTCGCGCCAGGGCGCCTCCAGCTCGCCGGTTTCGCCATCGAGGACGAGACGGGGCAGGGCACGCCGGCGCAGGCCTTCCGCGACGAATGCGAAGCCCACCGTGGCGAGAAAGCCGGCCAGATTCCACCAGAACCAGAAGACCTGCGGGACCTCTAGCCAGAGCACGAGATTGACACCGACGCCGCCGAGAATGCCGATGTTCGCGGCGCTGCCGCGCACCGCGCGGGTCGTCGTCGCGAGTGCGAAGGTGGCAAGGATCGGTCCGTAGAAGATCGAACCGACCTTGTTGATCGCCTCGATCACGGTATCGGCGATATCGCCCGCAAACAGCGAGAAGGCGAGAATGACGATCGCCCAGAACAGGGCGGCAAGCCGCGAGATCAGTACATAGCGCCGCTCGTCGATGCCCTTGACGACCAGCGAGATGTCCTCGGTGCTGACCGCGGAAAGCGAATTGATGACCGAGCTTAGCGAACTCATCGCCGCGGCCAGAATGGCCACCACCAGCAGGCCGATCAGGCCATGCGGCAGATAGGAGAGGATGAAGGTCGGGACCAGTCGGTCGGCCACCCCGCCGAGCGCACCGAGCGAGAGCTGCGGGTCCTTCAGCGCCAGCGCGCCGAGCGCCAGACCCATCAGACAATAGAGCAGCACGACGGGAAAACGCAGCAGGCCATTGGCGAGCAGCACCTTGCGCATCACTCCTTCATCGCGTGCCGAGAGCAGGCGTTGCGCCTGTGTCTGATCGCACCCGTAATAGGAGGCGTAAAGGACGATGCCGCCGAAGAGCATCGGCCAGAAGCCGAACTCGTCGCCATCGACGCCTGCGCGCGAGAAATCGACGGCGACCACACGCTCGGCCGGTACGCTCGCGAACAGCTCCTCCGGCCCGCCCAAGGCTGCAATGGCGAGCGCCGTGCACAGGAATATGCCGAGAAAGATGATGATCATCTGTGCGGCATCGGAATAGACCACCGCCTTCATGCCCCCCTGAAGCGAATAGATCGCGGTGACGATGCCGACGAGGGCGATCGTTCCCCAGAATGGGATGTTCATCATCCGCTCCAGAATCAGCGCCAGCGCATAGACCATCACGCCGGTGCCGAAGGCGCGGCTCGTCTGAAAGACGAGGCTGAGCAGAAAGCGGGTTTCGCGGCCGAAGCGGGCGTCGATGAACTCGTAGATGCTGACGAAACCGGCACGATAGAGACGCGGAAGGATCGCCCACATCAGCAGCGCCATGGCCAGCGGTACGGCCAGCTCATAGGAAAGCCAGATCATCCCGCCGCCGTCGCGCACGCCGACGAAGGCCGGAGCGGAGATGAAGCTGATCGCCGAAAGCTGCGTCGCCATCGCCGAGAGCGCCAGCGGGAACCAGCCGAAGGCGCGCCCGCCGAGAAAATACTCCTGTCGGCTTTCCTGGTGACGATAGAACCAGCCGAGCGCCAGCATCGCCAGCACATAGGCGATGATGACCGCGTGATCGAGGATGTTCATGCCTGGGGGCCTCCTCGTCCCTGTGCTTCATTCCCGGTCGAAGGGGGGCGGTTCACCCGCTCGCCCCGCCAGCCCAGTACAGCCACATCGCTGCCGTCCAGGAGAAGTCGGCCCCACCGGTGCCCATGGCGTCAAGTGGCGAAAAGGCCTCATGGAAGCCGGTCTGCTCGATCAGAG
>RFIU01000028.1 GCA_003695555.1 Alphaproteobacteria bacterium | reverse complement strand
TGATCGTCATTCTGAGCTGATTGCTTGAAAGATTTTCAGGCGTCTTCCGGTCGGGGGTGAGACGCCATTCTGCTTTATATGGAACATGAGGTGATGAAGACGGACCGGGAGGGGGCGCGTGCCCCCGGCTCTTTTTGCATGGCCCGGACGCCCGCCGGCATTGACGTACCACCGGGCCTCTTTCTCACATCATACACCGGCCTCACCGACAAGCCCCGAAACGACACACCCTTCCTTCGTCATTTGTTGGTTCATCCGGCGCATCCAGCCGACATGGGAGCTCTTCTCACGTCATTCGCCAACTTGGTCTTCGAACTCGGGCGACGGTGGCGCTTCACCCTTGCTTCAGGCAGGTTCGGGACGCTAGCAAGAGATATGGCCTATTCGACGACCATCCGTCGCCGTCGTCGCACGCGGCGTATCGACAGAGCAGGCAATCCGGCCGCGATCGGCCGCTGGCTGCTGTTCGTTGCCGGCCTCGTCGCCCTGATGGTCGTCGTCGGCGGCATTACCCGGTTGACCGAATCCGGGCTTTCCATCGCCTATTGGAAACCGGTGAGCGGCATCCTCCCGCCGCTCGACGCCGAGGCCTGGCAACGGACGTTTGCGGCCTATCAGGCGACGCCGGAATATCGTCTCGTCAATCGCGGCATGACGCTTGACGAGTTCAAAAGCATCTTCTGGTGGGAATACGTCCATCGCCTGCTCGGTCGGTTGATCGGTCTGGCCTATGGATTCCCGCTGCTGGTCCTGTGGATGCGACGCCGCATTCCATCCGGCCTGAAGCCGCGGCTGCTGCTGATCTTCCTGCTCGGCGGGGCGCAGGGGCTGCTCGGCTGGTTCATGGTGAAGTCCGGTCTTGTCCATGAACCGCAGGTCAGCCATTATCGTCTTGCAGCGCATCTTCTGCTCGCGATTCTCATTTTCTCCCTGTTGCTGTGGACGGCACTCGATCTGCTCGAACCGCGCCATGGTTCCCGACAGCGACGATGGCGAGCCATGGCCATGGTTCTTCTGCTTCTCGTCGTCGTTCAGATCGGGCTAGGCGCCCTGGTCGCGGGGCTCAAGGCGGGATACGCCTTCAATACTTGGCCGAAGATGGGCGAACACTGGCTGCCGCCGGAGCTGTTCGCGCTCAAACCCTTCTGGCGGAATTTCTTCGACAATGCGATCATGGTGCAGTTCCTTCATCGTCTGAATGCGATGCTGGTGGCGGGATGGTGTCTGCTGATTGCCGTTTCAACCTGGCGGTTCGAGGCTCCGCCACGCACGATCGCAGCGGCCTTGGCGCTGCTGCTGCTGATCGTGGGACAGATTTGGCTGGGCATCGTGACCCTGGTCGAAGGCGTGCCGGTCGCGATCGCCGCCGCGCATCAGGCGGGAGCCGTGCTGGTGCTGGCGCTTACCCTGTATTTCCTTCACATGAATCGACGCACGGCTCATCATCTTTGACGCATGGGGAAGCAGTGGTGATGAGGGCTGCGGGAAAGATCGGCGCAAGCATCTATACCACCATCGCCGACACGGCGGCGGCTCATCGTCTTGCTCGGGCGCTGGTCGAGGAGCGGCTTGCGGCCTGCGTCAATGTCCTGGGCCCTGCGCATTCCGTCTATCGCTGGGAAGGTGCGGTGGAGGAAGAGAGCGAATGGGTGCTGATCATCAAGACGCGCCGCGCTCTCGTTCAGCGAGTGCGCGAACGCCTTTGCGAGCTGCATCCCTATGCGCTGCCCGCCTTCATCGTGTTCGACTGGGCGGATGTTTCCCCCGACTATGAAGCCTGGCTGCTCCGCGAAACGGACGATGCCGTCGGTAAGTAGGGTATTATTTTACCTTATTTCTAACAAACGGAAATCAAAGCCCTAATTAGTCTTGACAGGATCGGGATGCGGGTCTAGGTGCGCATCTCGCAGAGCGCCCCGTTCATCGCGGGTGCGAGAGAGGAACTGTCAACAGGCTGGAGCAAGGGTTTGCCATGAAAACCTATTCGGCAAAGCCGGGCGAGGTGGAAAAGAAATGGGTGCTGATCGATGCCGAGGGGCTCGTCCTCGGCCGGCTGGCCGCCCTCATCGCCACTCGTCTGCGCGGCAAGCACAAGCCGCAGTACACGCCGCATGTCGATTGCGGCGACCATGTCATCGTCGTCAATGCCGAGAAGGTGAAGCTGACCGGCCGCAAGCGCGAGCAGAAGGTCTATTACCGCCACACCGGCTATCCCGGCGGCATCAAGTCGCGCACGGCGGCCCAGATTCTCGATGGGGCGCATCCCGAACGGGTGATTGAAAAGGCGGTGCAGCGGATGATCCCGAAGGGGCCGCTCGGACGTCAGCAGATGCGCAATCTGCGAATCTATGCCGGTCCCGAGCATCCCCATGAGGCGCAGCATCCGGAGACGCTCGATGTGGCGGCGCTCAATCCGAAGAACAAGAGGTAAGGCGCGATGAGCGAAGAAGTCTTGAAGGATCTGAAGGATCTCGGTGCCGCGACGGAAGCTGCGGACGGCGCCGGCGAGCCGGTCGAGGCGCCGGAGCGCAAGCCGATCATCGACGAGCACGGCCGTGCCTATGCGACGGGCAAGCGCAAGAACGCTATCGCCCGGGTGTGGATCAAGCCGGGTTCCGGGCGTATCACCGTCAATGGTCGCGATCAGGAAACCTATTTCGCACGTCCCACCTTGCGGTTGATTCTCAACCAGCCCTTCGTGGTGGCCGGCCGTGTCAATCAGTATGACGTGGTCGCGACGGTGAAGGGCGGCGGATTGTCGGGCCAGGCAGGAGCCGTCAAGCACGGCATCGCCAAGGCGCTCCAGAACTATGAGCCGGAGCTGCGCGCGCCGCTCAAGGCGGCCGGCCTGCTGACCCGCGATGCCCGGGTCGTCGAGCGCAAGAAGTACGGCAAGCACAAGGCCCGTCGTTCGCCGCAGTTCTCGAAGCGCTGATCGAACGGGCACGGCTCGACCCGCAAGTCCTGTGCGGGTTTCGTGGCTGGTGCATGGAATACCGAAGGGCCGTCGGCAGCAGACCTGCCGGCGGCCTTTTCCTTGCGGGTGTCGCCCGCAGGCAGGCCGGAATTGCGAATTGCGTTGCGCCGGCCTTGGCCGGTTAGCAGGTGCCTTCAGATCGTCGGCCAGGGATCAAGGGGCAACGTGTCGATGATCGTTCCCGCCTCGGCGGCCGGGGCATGCGCCGGCCGGACGATGAAGGCATCGGCGACGGCGAGGCTGGAAAGCTGTGCGCTGTCCTGGCCGACAAGCGGCCGGGCGAGAGGCATCCCTTCACCATTGCGTTCGATCTTGGCGCGAAGCCAGCTCTTGCGCGCGCCGTTTTCGGGAAGCGCCGCTGCCAGGCGGGCCGGCTGCAGCGGTGGCTCGAGCGCATCGCCCGGCATGCCCTGCAGGCGCAGCAGCGCCGGCACGACGAAGAGCTGCGCGGTCAGCAGCGCCGAAACCGGGTTGCCGGGCAGGCCGATCAATGGAACCCCGTCGAGATGACCGAACATCAAGGGCTTGCCCGGCCGGATCGCGAGCTTCCAGAAATTCGTTTCGAAGCCGTGCTCGGGAAGCTGCGCGCGAACCAGATCGCGATCGCCGACCGAGACACCGC
>RFIU01000027.1 GCA_003695555.1 Alphaproteobacteria bacterium | reverse complement strand
TTCGGCATGAATGTGCAGGAAGCGGGCGATGCCGCACGCTTCAACCATTCCGGCTCCACCCAGCCCTTCATCGTCGGCAGCACGATGACCGATGGCGGGCTGCTGCAGCTCGAATCGGGCGTGCCGCCCGAGGTGGTGGCGGAGCTTGAACGCCGCGGCCACAAGGTCAAGATCACCAAGGGTCCCTTCGGCGGCTATCAGGCGATCCGGCGCGATCCGAAGACGGGCGTCTATCGGGGCGCATCCGAGATGCGCAAGGACGGCGAGGCGATCGGTTATTGATATTATCGCCGGTAGGGATGTGAGGATGGTTCCGCCCTCTCGCCCCTCGCAGGCGGGCAAGCACCGCATTTTACGGAAAATCTCGAATTCCGTGAAGAAACTGACAAGTATTCCGCTCCACCATGAAAGCGGGCGGAACGGTGCTTCGACGGTGAGCCGTTTGCCCTTCCGCCCGCATTCTGATGGCGGGAGCACCGGCCATGCGCGGATTTCTCCGTATTCTGCTTGTTGTGATCTTTGTCGTCTGGAATTTTCATCTGCTCGTCGGTCTCGGCGGGGCGATGCTGGAGGCGTGGTCGCGCATGCTGGCGACGATCTCCGGCGGGATCTTACCTTCGCTGCCTGTGGGTCGCGATGCACGGCCTGCGACCGCCTGCCGGATCAAGGGAAACATCTCGATTTCGGGAGAATGGTTCTATCATCTGCCCGGAGATCGCGATTACGCTGCCACCCGTATCGGTCCGGTGACCGGCGCGCGATGGTTCTCATCTGAACGAGAAACCCGGGCCGCCGGCTGGCGACATGCGCGCCGACGACAAAACCACCTCTGCCCACCGTCTTGCCAGCGGGCAGGGGCGACACCGAAAAATGATACGAATCATAAAAAATTCACGAAAAACAGTATCGCTTTGATCTGGATCAAGGCAAAGATCGACAAGGCCACCTAGCGTTTTCCCACTGCCGAGCCGAGTCGCTTGACCTCGACGGCGAGGCGTCTCCCTGGCCATGCGCGGGGTGACAGGCAGCGCCACGCGCATGGTGCGTCTCGCTGATGGATCTCTCCTCTTCAGCACGCACGACTCGTCTCACTGATCGGGCGGCCTCCTCTCTCCCCAAGTTCCGGAGGCCGCCCCCTTTTTGCCTGCGCAATCGATGGTGCCCCGCTTTCCCTTGCGTGGGTTTCTTTACCAAACGGTTAGAATCGCCCGCCAGACTGTTCCGATCGGCCTGAGCAGGCCGCGAAGCGGGAAAGGCTTATGGCCCGGGAATCGATCATCGGCACGGCTGCAACGCGACGATGGCAGACATGGCAAGGGGGGCCATGGCGCCGGGGAGCATGGCGCGGCATCCTACTGTCGGCCCTCACGGCATTGGTCTGGATATCGTTCTGGCCGGCCGTCGTCGGGCAGGAATCGCACGATCCGCAATCACCATCGACCGGCGCCGAAAAGCGGCCAGCGACTGCCGGAGCTGCGGTGGGGCGGGTGGCGGTACCGCCTCCACCGGCCGCCGCCGAAATGCCGGCAACGCAACACAAAGCGGCGGCGCGCGTTCCTGACGGGCCCATGCAGCCAGAGAGCCGGCCGAAGCAGGCTGCAAAACAGGCTGATGGGCAGGCGCCGAGCACGTCGCCCCCCCTGCCACCGGGCAGGGTACGGTCCGCTGATCCGGCGCACCCCGGCGTTTCTTCCGCACCCAGCAAGGCGTCGGCGCGAAAGGCTTCCCCTTCCACCTCTCCACCGGCCGCCTCTCCACCAGCCGCCAAGGCGGTGCCGGTGAGCGACCCGCGCGCCTGTACGCCGCAACGCGAGGGGATGACCGCCTGTTTCGCCAACAAGCTCTGCAAATGCGGTTATGCGCCACCCGACAAGGGTCGCGGTCTGCCGGCCCGCTGGCGCTGGGACTGCGGCATTCTGCGTCCCGCCTGTCGATTGCCGCCGGCCGATACGCGCGGGGCCTATCCGGATGGAGCGGAAATCCCGCTGCCGGTCATCATCGATGTCGAAACCGACCGCCCTTCGCGGCCGAAGAAAACGTCCCCGCAGCCACCGCCCTGAATCGCCGCCGGGTACTTTCAGGCCAGGACCCCTTCAGGCGAAATCGTGTCAGTTGAGGCGGAAGTCGCCGTCGGCAACATTGAATTCCGCCGGCTGGATAAGCGCCGCCGAGGCGACGGTGACCGAATGCAGCCGTCCCTCTATGTTCTCTTCCCAGAACTTCAGAAACCGCCGCAGCACCGGAAATTCGGGCACCAGATCCTGGAACTGCCAGGTGAAGCTCTGAAGGAAGCTCGGGTGATCGGGCATGTGATAGAGGATTTCCGCCGTTGCCAGACGGAAGCCCATCAATTGTTCCTCGAATTCCCCAATTTCACGCGCCGGCATGAAATCGGCCGGTGTCATCTTCTTGTGCATCAAGACTACTCCTTCGATTCGCTTTCTGCGTCGAAGCCGGATGCCATTGGAAGAACGCACCTGCGCACAGGATGCCTCGTCCGCCTCATCCGGCTGCAAGCCGTCCGGAAAGCTTCCGTATCCTATCGGCGACTCGCCTATACGGCAAGAATATTCCGATTTCACTTAAGAAAACGTTATAATCTTAGCAGCACTTCGTCGGAGCGAGTGCCAGCGGCCCATCAGCGGTACCGATGGACGGTAAGACAATGCGAGAGCACGCCTTGACGGAACGGTGGCCAAGGATCGAAGGCCGCCATTGGTGAAAGGCCGCCAAATGGATCAGGCCGAAAAGAGGCAGGCGGCCGAGGAAGGCGTGGGGACGCCAGGCAGCAGGGGTGTCTAGCGGCAGGAGAAAGGCGTGCCGGCTGGCCGTCGGACCGTCTTTGGCCTGTCCGCCCGGAGGCCGGGACAGGGCGGCATGTGCCGCGGATCTCATCCTTGCGCAGCGATCCAGCTTGCCACCTCGTCGAGCGCCTGACGGGCCTCCGGGACCAGACCGCCCATATTGAGAAAACCGTGAATGACGCCTTCGTAGCAGGTCTCGTCCACCGCAACGCCGGCATCATTCAGGCTTCTGGCATAGGCTGCGCCTTCGTCGCGCAGCGGGTCGAGACCGGCGGTCAGCACCATCGCCGGGGCGAGGCCGGCATGATCTGAGGCGCGCAAGGGGGATGCCCGCCAGTCGGCGCGGGCCGTCTCGTCGGGGAAATAGCGATCGACGAACCAGCGCATCGTTTCGGTTTCAAGAAAATAGCCTTCGGCGAAATCCGATCGCGACGGATAGTCGCCGACGAGATCGACGGCCGGATAGAGC
>RFIU01000026.1 GCA_003695555.1 Alphaproteobacteria bacterium | reverse complement strand
GGTTTGATCCAGATCATTCCGCGAGAACAGCCTGCCTTTCATGAAAGGCATGTCGGGGTGATGGCGATTCCGCCTTCACCACGTGCCGAACGAAGTGCGGTCGAGACAAGATGCGATGAACTGGTGGCGGCAGCGAGCGCGATCCATTGCGCAGGTGATGGTCCTTGCCTTCGCCTACGCCCTCGCTCTGCCTGCCGGCGCCGTGCCCTGTGTCCATCACGCCGCGGCAATGGAAGCGACCAAGGCGCAGACGGCCGAGGTACATGACCACCATGCGCATTTCGCGACCGCGGACCGCGCCTCCATCGCCCACAAGAAGGCCGAGCATCTTTTCCACAAGCTCGGCTGCGACTGCTGCATCGGCGGCATGTGCGGCGGCACATGCGCCGGCGGCTGCAGTCTGCCGCCGGTGGCGGGCGCATTTCTCACGATCGACACCATGGCCGACGGGCCGAATGCCTCGGCGTTCAGAAGCCGGGCAGCTGCGGATACCCGGGTGGACCTTTCCGCGCCGATGATCCGGCCCCAGGCCCCGCGTGCCCCTCCGGTGGCGTGACCTTTTCCCACATCTTCTGATCCCGATCATCCATTCGATGTTCCGACGTTTCCGGGCGTGTCCTGGTGCTCACGGACGAGTGCTCGACGTGCCCGAGAAGAAGAAAAGGTTCTTGTCATGCCCTTCTTTCATGACGCTGGAGGAAGCTGCCCTCATGCCCCCCATGGTGGGGTGGCATATCAGGCGCCGTGCCTGTCTTCCCTTCTCCGCACCACGGCGCTCGCCCTGCCGCTCGCACTGGCGGGCAGCCTGTCCCTGCTCTCACCCGCACTGGCCGATGATGGGCCCACCGCGACCAGCGCCGAGGATACCGGCCCGATCGAGGAGATCGAGGTCGTCGGCCGGCGTCTTGAGCAACGGGTCGTCTATTCTCGCCCGGTGATTTCGAGTAGCGCGGCCGCCGACAGCGCCGCTCTCCTGCGTGCCCTGCCCGGCGCGGATTTCGTGCGCAACGGACCGCTCACCGGCCAGAGCTATTACCGGGGCCTGTCGGGTATCCGGCTGGGTGTGAAGATCGACGGAGCGGACGTGCTCTCGGGCGGGCCGAATCTGATGGACCCGCCGCTGCACTATGTTCCGCCGCCGCTCGTCGAGCGACTGGAGGTTCGCCGCGGCATCGCGCCAGTGAGCGCCGGCCCCGGCCTTGGCGGCGATATCGAGGCGATCACTCGCTCCAGCCGTTTTCTGGATCACGACGGAACCGAGGCCGGCATCGCAGCCATGTCCTCCTGGCGGCGGGCCGATGACGGCTTTACTGCCGGCGGCATCGCAAAGCTCGAAAACCGGCGCTGGCGGGCGCATGTCATCGGCTCGTACGAGGATGGCGACGACCTGCGCTTTCCGGGCGGTCGTATCCTCGGCTCCTCCTATCGTCGCAAGGTGGTCGGGGCGGGATTCGGGCTGCGCTTTGCAGACGAAAGCGAGTTCGGCGTCGATTACCGCTATCAGGATACCGATCCGACCGGCACCCCGGCACTGCCGCTCGACATTCGGCTGTTCCATTCGCACCTCGCGAAAGCGCACTGGCAGGGGCGCATCGGCGATGTCGAGATCGACGCACGCCTGAATGGGGAGCGGATAGCCCATGCGATGGACAATTTCTCGATCCGCACGCCGCCGCCCTCGCCGGCGATGTTCCGCATCGTGCCGGCCGAAGCGCACGGAATCGGTTGGCGGCTTGCGGCAAGTTTCGATGCCGCACCGGCCGCCATGACCGGCCGTCTGCAGTTCGGATTCGATGGCCGCACCGAAGACCATGACGCCGACATCACCAATCCGAACAATGCCGGCTTTTTCATCCGCAACTTCAACAATGCGCGTGCCGACCGCTTCGGCCTGTGGGGAGAGTGGCAGGGAACCATCGGTGAGCGGACCGAGCTGCTGGCGGGCGTGCGTTATGATCATGTCGTCACCAACGCCGACCCTGTCTTCGTTTCGACGATGCTGCCGCCACCGGTGAAGATGCTGGCCTCGGCCTTCAATACCGCCGACCGGCGCCGGACCGACGATCTGATCGATGGTGTCATGCGGGTCAGCCACACGATGTCGGACCGGGCGATCGTACATCTCGGCGTCGGTCACAAGACCCGCGCGCCCTTCTATGTCGAACGCTATGCCTGGCTACCGCTGGAGATCACCGCGGGGCTTGCCGATGGCAACAACCACATCGGCCGCATCGATCTGAAGCCGGAAAGGTCCTGGGTGATCGACGGTGGCGTCGATCTTGCGATCGGTGGCTGGCGGTTCGAGCCGCGCGTCTTCTGGCGTCGAGTCCACGACTATATTCAGGGCCTGCCCTTCGACGATACGCCGGGTATCGTCAATTCACCGGTCGAGATGGTCAGCCGCGTCAATGGCGATCCGACACCGCTCGTCTATTCCAATGTCGCGGCCCGCTTCTATGGCTTCGATGCGCGCCTGGCTGCTGATCTCACCCCCCGCCTGCGGCTGGCGGGTGTCATCGGCTACACGCGCGGTCAGCGGCGTGACGTGAAGGACAATCTCTATCGCATCGCCCCGGCCCGCGCTCTGCTCTCGCTCACCTGGCATGAGGAGCGCTGGTCGATCGGTGCCGAAACCCGTCTCGTCGCGCACCAGCGCAAGGTATCGCGCACCAATGACGAACTGCCGACCGGCGGTTATGCGATCGTCAATCTGCTGGGAACGGTCGAGGTGCTCTCGGGTCTGCGGCTTGCCGCCGGCATCGAGAATCTCTTCGACCGCCGCTATGAGGAGCATCTCGGCGGCTTCAACCGGGTACGCGGCAGCGATGTTCCGCTCGGCGCGCGCCTGCCGGGTGCCGGCATCAACGGCTTCGTCCGGCTGGAAGTGACAGGATAGTCGCGGCCGGACATCGTCTTTTCGAGACAGCGAGGACGTGCGCCTTCTCGTCCGATGCGGGGGACGTGAAGAGCAGGAGGAAGGGGTGCGATCAGACTTGATCGCGCCCCTCCTTTGCGCCCATTCTCGCCCCATGAGCGAGCCTTTCTCATTCATCGCCCGTCGTGGCCGGCGCGACTCCTCCGACAGGCGGCGCGGCATCGCCCTGATCATGGTATTGTGGGTGCTGGTGCTGATCGCTCTTGTCGCTGCAGCGCTGCGTGCCACCGTCGAGGCCGAGATCCACGCCGGCCTCGCCCGCACCGGCCAAGCGCAGGCGATGGCGGCCGCCGACGGCGGCGTCTATTGGGCGATCGAACGTCTGCTGGAGCGCGTCTATGTCGGCACCACCTCAGACCGTCCCCCGGTACCGATCGACGACCGGCCGCTTGTCGCCGATTTCGGCGACGGCGTGCGTGCCGAAGTGCGCATTCAGGACGTCGGCGGACTGGTCGATCTCAATGCCGCCCCGCGCCCGCTGCTCGCCGCACTGATCCATCGCCTCGGTGTCGCGGCGGATCGCGCCGATGTGCTTGCCGGCCGCATAATGGACTTCCGGGACCTGGACAGCGAACCGCAGCCGCGCGGCGGGGCGGAAGACGAGGCCTATGCCCGTGCACACATGCCCTTCGGTCCCAAGAATGGGCCCTTCGACAGTCCGGACGAGCTAGCGCAGGTGCTCGGCATCGGCTTCGATCTCGCCGCCCGCATGAAGCCCTATGTGACGGTGATGAGCGGCGCACGCGGCATCGACCCGCTGGTTGCCCCGCCACTGGTGCTCGAAGCCTTGCCCGGGCTGTCCGATGCCGCCCGTCGCCTGCTGCTGGCCGAGCGCAGCCGCGCCGGCGCCCTGCGCCGCACGATGCCGCAGGTCCGCCATGACATGTTTCAGCCTTCGACCCATGCCAATTACCGGATCGTCTCGATCGGCATCGCGCCTGACGGTGCGCGCTTCATCCGGGAAAGCGTGGTCCAGATCCGCGGCAGTCGCCAGCCCCCCTATTTCTTCCGCAGCTGGACGCAGCGGTTGAGCATACCGGTGCCGCCAGAGAGCTGATTTGCGCCATCGCGGCCGCCGGGATGCCTTCAGCGGCCGAATTCCTCACGCAGCCGAATGATCAGCGGCGGCGGAACCGGCACGCCACGCCCGCCTTTCCCGGTCGGGCGGAAATCGATGCGGATGAGGTCGGGCAGCCAGCTGCGATCACGCCAGTCCTCGCGCCATTCGTCCGGGGCTTCGACGCTGACGGCGCTGCGGCCATAGTAACGGAAATACGGTTCGAGACCCGGCAGCAGGCGACGTTCCCGGACGCGCGGATCCCGCCCCAGTTCATGCAATCGGCGCTGACGATAGAGGGCAAAGCGCAAACGGCTGTCCCCGTGCGCCGGATCGAAGGAAAGATCGAAGAGATACCAGCCACCGTACGAGATCTCGGCCGGCATCGGCGCCACGAAACGCACGCCGTCGGGACGACCGAGAAAAGCGGGTGCCTGCTCGCGCGGGCCAGTTACCAGCAGAACATTGCGTGCCTCGCCTAGACGGGCTTGCAGGAACCGGCGGGCGGCAGCGGTTTCCTCATGAGCGGCGGCGCGTTCCTCGCCGACGCCAAGCG
The DNA here is from genome assembly GCA_003695555.1 of Alphaproteobacteria bacterium. Lineage (GTDB taxonomy): Bacteria > Pseudomonadota > Alphaproteobacteria > Sphingomonadales > Rhodothalassiaceae > J084. Next base: position 3,367 of record RFIU01000026.1, on the reverse strand, counting down.
CGCGCCCCGAAAAGCGCAGCGCCGTGAATAAGCCGACGGAAATTATCGCCAGCAGCACCATCGCAATGAGCAGTTCGATCAGGGTGAAGCCCGGCCCGGCTGCGCCCGACCTGCATCGTCCTCGCGCCGGCGGCAAGAAGGCCGCGTTCGAGATCGTCCTGTCCATCACCCTCTCACCGTGCCGCTTCCGCCGTCGTGGACAGCGGCATCAGACGATAGCTGACGAGGCGAAACGATGCCTCTTCATGAAGCGGGTGAACACGCACCTCGATGCGCGCCGGCATGACGCCGAGTGCGCGGGTCTTGTCGTCCGGTAGAACCGGAAGCGGGGTGACCGTCACTTCCCAGGCATGTTCGGCCTCGACACCATCATAGCGGCCGGGGGCGAGCGGAATGATGACGCCGAGCTCGGCGAGACGATTCTCGGCGACGGCAACCCGGCGCTCGGCCGAGTCAAGGCGACTGAGCGCATCAAAGGCCATCGCGAATCCACGATAGACCGCCGCCAGCACCAGCCCCATGACGACGAATGCAACGAGAAGCTCGATCAGGGTGAAGCCGGCACGCCGGTTGCGGCCGGTGCGCCCGCGCGTCTTCTGCCGCTCGACTTGCGCCGCACCCGCCGCCGTCATGACCCGCCATCGCTCTCTTCGGCCGGGACATCCGACTTCGCCTTGTCGGCGAACTGCCGGCGCAAGGAATCCAGACCATAGAGGCGCTTGCGCAGCTCGCCGGTCACCGCCCGCGCTTCGGCCGGATCGCGGACCACCTTCGGGGTCAGCAGCACAAGCAGTTCCGTGCGGTCCGTGGTCGTCGTATTGGTACGGAAGAGATTGCCGAACACCGGCAAGCTCATCAGCACCGGGATGCCGGACTTGCCGCGCTTGCGGCTGTCCTTGATCAGGCCGCCGAGCGCGATCGTCTCTCCTGTCTGGACCGCAACCGTCGATTCGATCACCCGCTTCTGGATCGTCGGCGCGTCGATCCCGGAGGTCGTCGTCGGAACGACGTCCGAGACCTCCTGGCGAATGTCGAGCACCACCATTCCGCTGGCATTGACGTGCGGCGTGACCTCCAGAATGACACCGGTATCCTTGAAGTCGATCGAATTGACGATCGGCGCGTTCGGATCGATCGTCGAGACCGACTGCCGCGAGGGCACCGGCACCTGATCGCCGACCTGCAGACGCGCGGTGCCGTTATCGAGCACCATCAGCTGCGGCGACGAGACGACATTGACATGGGTGAGCTCGCCCAGCGCGCTCAGAGCGACCCGTGCCGAACGTCCGGCGAAGAGATAGGAAAAGCCGGGAAACTGCTGGTTCACCGATCCATTCTGGGCGTCGGAAAAGCCGAGCGTATTCGTCCGCCGGCCGGTCGCTCCCTGATTCTGGAAGAACCAGCGCAGGCCATAGCGCAATTGGTCATTGAGGCTGACCTCGGCGATCGTCGCCTCGATCAGGACCTGAAGAGGCGGGATGTCGAGCCGTTTTACGGTGCGCTCGACCATGCGGTATTCCTGCGGCGTGGCGAAGACAAGCAGGGCGTCATTGCGACCATCGGCGATGATCCGCGGCCCGCGACCCGCAAATGGCGCATCTCCTCCACCGCCTGGACCACGTGCGCCGCCGAAGCCCGCCGCGCCGAAGCGGCGGGCGCCGCCCGCCCGCGACGATCCGGCCGTTCCCGTTGAACGAGACGCACGCGACGCCCCAGAAGCGATGCTCGTGGTCGCCCCAGAGGACGAAGACGGGGTGCCGCGCGCGCCGGCGGTCAGCGCGTTCGAGGAGGAATCGCCTGTCGTTCCGCCCGAAAGACCGAAGGCCTCGCCCGCCCGACGGCCCGGCGCGACACCTCCGAATCCGCCAGCGAACTCGCCCTCCTCGCCGCTCAGCCGGACATCGAAGAGGCCGGATAGCACGTCGGCCACGTCTTCGGCGCGGGCATTCTTCAGATGATAGACATATAGCTGCCGCTGACCGGCGACGCCCTCCCCGCGATCGAGCCGCTCCACCCACTCTTTCGCCTTGGTCACCAGTTCCCGATCGGCCGCGATGACGAGAACCGCGTTCATCCGCTCGATCGGCAGGAAACGAACCCCTGCAGCGCCGGCACTGTCGGTATCGAGACCGAACACCGCATCAAGTTCGGGAATGACCGCCCCGACATCGGCACTTTTCAATGGCAGCAGGCCATAGGACATGCCCGCCAGCCAATCGACATCGAAGAGATCGACCAGCGCCATCAGGTCGCGCGCCTCCCCGCCGGGTCCGCGAAACAGCAGCAGGTTGCGCGCCTCGTCGGCCGCCAGCGCCCGGCCAGGCGCGACGAGCGGCGAGAGCGTCTGCTTCAAGGTCGCTGCCGAGGAAAAGCGCAGCGGAATGAGATGCAGCCCGAACCCTGCCGAATCGGGCCCGAGCGCGGTCAGTTCCGCGACCGCGGGGCGAAGGCTCGCTGCCTTGTCGATCGGCACGATACGATAGCCACCGTCCTGCTCGACGAGAGCAAGACCATGCATCGCCAGAACATCTTCGAGCACGGCGACCAGACGCTCACGCGGAACAGGGCGGGCGGAACGGGCGGTGATCCGGGCATCGACGCCGGGATCGATCAGATAGTTCCGCTTCAATGTCTCGCCAAGCACCGCCTCGACAACATCCTTGACCGGCGCATCAACGAAATTGAGGCTGACCCCGCCGACCGCCTCTTCGACCTGCGTCTTTCCGGCGCGTGCGGCCAGCCGGCCGGCCTTGCCGGCGGGATAGAGTTCGGCTTTCTCCAGACGCCGGGCGGCATCCTCCTTTTCGGCGAGCGCAATCGCCTCGTCACTGCGCCCGGGCGCGCGCGGAGCTTCGCCACGCGGTTCGTCGAACAGACCCGGCGGAGGTGGGGGCCGCCTGCCCTCCAGCTGTGAGCCGCTGGTGCAGGCGGCAGGTCCCGCCAGGACGGAAGCGAAAACCAGCAGCGACGTCGCCGCACGCCGCCAGCCCCGGGTCCCGCCCGATGCCCCTTGATGGTGAATGTTCACGCCCTCTTTCCTCCCGATCGTCGTCTCATCCCTGACGCTTTCCCCGCGCATTCTGCGCGCGGCAGCGAAAGTCAATTCCCCCCGTCATCCGGTGCGCCGTCAGCGTCCGGACGGCGCGCATCGCCGGGCGGCGCATTCGCCGTTGTCGCGTCATCCGCCCTAGCCGGCGGCTTACCGGTACCGATCACACCGTAGTCTTCCAGTTTGCGCTGCCATTGCCGGACACGGCGGCGCAGATTACGCTGATGCGCGGCCGGCGTCGGGCGCCCTGCCGCATCCCGTTTGACCGGCTGATAGACGAGGCGCGGGTCGGAACGCGATCGCGGCACCTTCATACCC
>RFIU01000310.1 GCA_003695555.1 Alphaproteobacteria bacterium | reverse complement strand
GCCGCGGATCGGCAGCGGCCGTTCGAAGACGCCTTGTGCAGTCATGCCGAAGTCGGCGTCGCTTGCCCGCACCTCGGGCAGGATCGCCGACGGCACCCGGAAAAGCCGGCACATCTCGTCGTCCCATTCGCGCCGTACGAGATTGAAGAGCAGGGTGCGGCTGGCATTGGTGACATCGGTGGCATGCACCGCGCCGTCGGTCAGCTTCCACAGCAGCCAGCTGTCGATCGTCCCGAAGGCGAGTTCGCCGCGTTCGGCGCGTTCGCGCGCCCCCGGCACCTCGTCGAGCAGCCAGGAGATCTTGGTCGCCGAGAAATAGGGGTCGAGCAGCAGGCCGGTGCGTCGCTGCACCTCGACTTCTGCCCCCTCTTCCGTCAGCTTCTCGCACATTCCTGCGGTACGCCGGTCCTGCCAGACGATCGCAGGGTGGATCGGCTCGCCGGTCGCACGGTCCCAGATCACCGTGGTTTCGCGCTGATTGGTGATCCCCAACGCCAGCACGTCGAGCGCTTCGTCCTCCTGCGCCCGGGTGAGCGCGGCACGGGCGGTTTCCAGCACGCTCGACCAGATTTCCTGCGGATCATGTTCGACCCATCCGGGGCGTGGAAAATGCTGGGCGAATTCCTTCTGCGCCTCGGCCCGCGGCCGAGCGAGAGCGTCGAAGACGATCGCCCGGCTCGACGTGGTCCCCTGGTCGATCGCCAGAAAACCGATTTCTTCTTCCGTCTTAGAGGGTTCCGTCATCTCTCCGTCTCTCCCCTCCGATCCGCACGCTGACCTGTCCCCCCATTGTCCCATCAAGAAGCACGAAATCCCTCTCGCTCACAAGGGGCGCAATTGTGTCTGACTGTGCCGGTGGGTTATTCTGGCGCCAGGCAAGGGGCTTGCGCGCTGCAGACGGCAGAGAAGGGCGTCCGGTTTGGTGCGCAAGGAAAGCTCGCGCTGCAAGGAAGGGGGCGTGCAGCCACGTGGCGCCCGGCGCATCGACCATCAACGGTCAGCAAGGGAGGAGAAACATGAACGAACGATTTGCGATCAGGGACCTTTTCGGCTTCGAGAAGATCATCGCCCCGACGATCCTGAAGGTCATCTACTGGATCGGGCTGGTCGTCATCACCTTCAGTGCCCTGGCCGCATTGTTCGGCGGCGGCATGATGGCCGGCCACATGGCCACCTATGGCGGCGGCTTCCTGATCGGCAGGGTGCTCGGTTCCATCGTCGCCTGGATCATGCTGGTGCTGGTCTGGCGGGTGCTTTTCGAGGTCTATTACGTCTTCTTCGGCATCTATACCCGCCTCGGTGAGATCCGCGACCGGCTGGCCGCCGGCGAGTGAGCGACGCGCCGCGCGGCGCCGCCTTCCCGCCTTCCCGCTCGCTTCTTCCCGCTCTCAGCCGCGGGGGCGGACCAGCATCGGTCCCAGCGGCCGGCCGCCGAAGATGTGAACATGGAAGTGGGGCACCTCCTGGTGCGCATTGGCGCCGTGATTGGCGAGAATCCGGTAGCCGCTCTCGGCAAGGCCGAGCCTGCGCGCGACCTCGCCGACGGCGCGCCAGAAGCCGGTGATCTCTTCATCGCTGGCATGCGAGGTAAAGTCGTCGAGCGAGACGTACGGCCTCTTCGGGATCACCAGCACATGGACCGGCGCCTGCGGATTGATGTCGTGGAAGGCAAGCGCCCATTCGTCCTCATGGACGGTCTTCGCGGGGATCTCGCCGCGCAGGATCTTCGCGAAGATGTTGTTCGGGTCATAGGCCATCGTCGCGCCTCCCTTTTCGTGCCGTATCGCCTGCCGGGCGGGTCCGCCCGTCGCTCAGTACTTCTCGCGCCGCCTTGCCGATTTCTCGACCATTCCCGAAATGCCTTCGCGGCGTTCGAGCTCAGCGAGCACCTCCTCGAAGCCGACGCCGAGGGCCTCGAGCAGGACGAGATAGTGGAACAGCGCATCCGCCGCCTCGCCGATCACCGATTCGCGCGATTCGGCGAGCGCGGCGACGGTCAGTTCGACCGCCTCTTCACCGAACTTGCGTGCCGCCTTCGCCCGTCCGTCGGCGAGCAGGCGCGCCACATAGCTCTTTTCCGGGTCACCGCCGCGTCGCTCGCGGATCAAGGCGACAAGCCGGGCGAGAATGTCATCCCTGTCCATCATCATCCTCCCATCGTACCGGAATTCCCGCCGCCGCCAAAGCCGCTTTCGCGTCCCTGACACTCGCTTCGCCGAAATGAAAGATCGAGGCGGCGAGCACCGCCGAAGCGCCACCCTCTCGCACGCCGGCGACGAGATGTTCGAGCCTGCCGACCCCGCCCGAGGCGATCACCGGCACGCTCACCCGTTCGGTGACGGCGCGGGTAAGCGCGATGTCGAAGCCGGCGCGCGTACCGTCGCGGTCCATCGAGGTCAGCAGGATCTCGCCGGCGCCCAGTTCCGCGACCTCTTGGGCGAAGGTAAGCACATCGCGCCCCGCCGGCCGCCGGCCGCCATGGGTGAAGACCTGCCAGCCGTTTCCATCTTCGGCTCTGCGCGCGTCGATGGCGACGACGATGCACTGGCTTCCGAACTCGCGGGCGAGCTCGGCGACGCGTTGCGGGCATTCGACGGCCGCCGTGTTGATCGCCACCTTGTCGGCGCCGGCATGCAGCAGGCGGCGTACGTCCTCGGCCGTGCGCACCCCGCCGCCGACGGTCAGCGGCATGAAGACCTCTTCGGCCGTGTGGCGGACGACCTCGTAGAT
>RFIU01000309.1 GCA_003695555.1 Alphaproteobacteria bacterium | reverse complement strand
GAAGATGGGCGTAGAGATCATCAAGACCGGGCGCATGAAAGGAGAAATCGCGAACATCTTCCGCCCCGAGACCGGCAAGTGCGCGCAGTACCGCCTGACGTGCCCGGTCGTCGAAGAGAATTTCGAGCCGCTCGCCACCCGTCACCCGCATCTCTCGGGCAATGCCAGCGAAGACCCGTTCGACCCTGAGCAGGGCACCCGGCGCGACCAGGAGAACGAGGCGGCGGGCAAGACCGCTTTCCGCCCGCAGATCCGCCAGCGTCCCGACCGCGAACAGACGGCCGTTGCTGATCATCGCCACCCTGTCGGCAACCGATTCCAGCTCGGCGAGCACATGCGAAGCGATGATGACCGCAGCGCCCTTTTCCCGCAGGCGATCCACAAGGCGGAAGAAGTGACGCCGGGCGATCGGGTCGAGGCCGGTCGTCGGTTCGTCGAAAAGATAGAGGTCGGCATCTCCGATCAGCGCCTGGGCGATGCCGAGGCGCTGCTGCATCCCCTTGGAATAGCCGTAAATGCGCCGGTCGGCGGCTGCCTGAAGACCGACTTCGGCAAGCAGCTTGTCGATGGTGCGATGATCCGTCGGCACCCCCTTCAGTCGCGAATAGAAGACCAGCAGTTCCCGACCGGTCATCTGCGGATCGAAGGCAACGCGCTCTGGCAGATAGGCGAGCCTGCCGCGCATGCGCGCCCCGTTCGGGTGGTCAGGGATGCGCCCCATCACCTCAACAGCGCCGCCGTCGGGATGCAGGAAGCCGAGCAACAGCTTCATCATCGTTGATTTGCCGGAACCATTGTGGCCGACCAGCGCCAGCCGTTCGCCGGGACGGACCATCAAGGAGACGTCGTCGAGCGCGATCAGGCCGCCGAAACGCTTGACGACGCGCACCAGCCGCGCGATCGGCGGGTGGGGATCGCGCTCGGCGATGTCGGTTTCAGTCATCATGTTCCAGGCTCTCCTTGCGTGCCGGGCAGCGGAATGCGCGGACCCGCCGGTGGAAAAGGGGGAAGAGGAGGAGGCGCCATCAGTGGCGCGCTGTCGATGACGCCGCCGACGAGGACCGGCGGGAGCTGGCTCTGCACCATCCTGAGGGTCTGGAAGGCGGGGCTCGAAAGCAGCAGCTTGGCGTCGGGTTGCGACCAGAGAATGCGATCGACGATGTCGTTGGGGCGATAGGGCGTGTCGGAGATGCCGTCACCGTCGAGATCGAAGCCCGCGTGATCCGACCAGTAGTTGCCGCGCCCGCCAGCCCCCCAGTCGAGATAGCGGGTGCCGACATATTTCACCTGTCGGCGATTGGCGATGAAGGCGTTGGTGATGATGGTATTGCGTTCGGATCCGGCGGTGAAGTGGATGCCGATGCCGCAGTGCGCGAAGCGGTTTCCGGTCACCTCGTTGAAATTGGCATTGTAGAAGAAGAGGCATTTGCCGCGCACGTCGCGGATGCCGTTGTCGCGGATCTCGGACCGGTCCACATAGTTCAGCATCAGCCCGTGGTCGCGATCGCCGATCGATCGATTGCCGATGACCCGTATGTCGCGCGAATACATCAGCGCATAGCCGATATTATTGCGTCGCGATTCATTGCCGCGCACCTCGCTGTGTTCGGTGTACATGTAATGGATCGCGAACCGCAGGTCATGGATGCGGTTGAAGGCGAACAGATTTCTTTTGCTGGTGGTGACGAAGATGCCGTCGCGGCCCAGCAGGATCTCGTTGTGGACGATGCGGGTTCCCGGCGCATTCCATACCTGCACGCCGTTGCCGCGTTCGTTCATATGGGGGTAGGTGCGCCCTTCGATCAGATTGTCGGCAACCAGCGCATCGCGCGCACCCTTGACATCGATGCCGATCAGATTGTCTGCGAGGTGATTGCCGACGATGCGCGCCGCCGTCGCCTGGCGGGTGAGGAATATGCCGGCATCCTCGTGCTCAAGAGATGCGCCCGAACCGATGACGATGAGCCCGCGCACCGTCACGCCGGGCGCATCGATCGTCAAAACCCGTCCTTGCCCGCCACCATCGAGTATCGCGCCTACCTCGCCAGTGATCACCAGATCCGGCGTGCCTACGGTGAAGCGGCCCCGATAACGTCCCGGCAAAAGACGCAGACGCTCGCCGGGGGCCACCGACTTGAGAGCGGTGGCAAGCTCTCCGGCGCCGACGATATGCTCACCGGCCAGCGCGCGTTCGTCGTCGGCGAAGGCGGGCAGGGCGGCGAGCGCCACGGCGAGGGCGAACCCCGCCGCGGCGATCCGTTTCATCATCCGGGAGATAGTACCCGGCATCGACAGGCGACTCCTCAGGCCTTGCGCGGTTCGACCAGCATGCGGCCGCGCATCTCCATATGCAGCGCATGGCAGAAGAACTGGCAGTAGTACCAGTGGACGCCCGGCTCGTCGGCCGTGAAGGTGACGGAAACCGTTTCCTGCGGCGCGATCTCGAGAGCGATGCCGTGGTTGGAGAGCGTGAAGCCGTGGGTGAGATCTTCCACCTGGTCCATATTGGTAATGATGATGGTGACCTCGTCGCCCTGCTTGACCCGGAACTCATTGAGCGAGAAGTTCGGCGCCACCGAGTGCATGTAGACCCGGACCTTGTTCGGCCCCTTGCGCACGACGTCGGCGGCATATTCGAGCTCGATGCCGTCCTCCTTTGCCCACTCTCGCTCCTTGGCAAACCATGGGTCGTCGCGTGAGAAGACCGAAACCGGATTGATGATGTCGCGCCGGACGATGATGCAGTCGTGCGGCTCGCAATAGGTCGGGCCGTCGTGCACCAGCGTCATCCGGTCGTCACCGATATAGATGAGCTGGTCGTTTTCCGGCTTCAGCAGGCCGACATTCAGGTAGCGGTCCTTCGAGAACTTGTTCAGCGAGACCAGCCACTTGCCGTCGGCCTCCTTGGTTTCGCCCATCGAGGTATGGTTGTGGCCCGGCTGATAGTGGACGTCGATCTTCTCGATGATCGGATCGACCTTCTCGCCCTTGTAGGCGCGCTTCGCCTTCTCGATGTTCCACTTCGCCACCTGGCTGTCGATGAACAGGGTCGTGAAGGCGTTGCCTTTGCCGTCGAAGGCGGTGTGGAGTGGGCCGAGGCCGAGCTGCGGCTCGGCGACCACCGCATCACGCGGCTGGATCTTGCCATCGAAGAGATCGTCGAGCTTGCGCACGTCGATCACGGTGACGGTCGGCGACAGCTTGCCATTGATCACCAGGTGGATCTTGTCGGGCGCCATGTTGCAGCCGTGCGGGCTGGTCGAGATCGGAATATAGCGGGTATAGGGCGAACCGTGGCGGCCATCGATGACCGGCACGCCGTTCATCATCTTGTAGTCGCCCTTCTTGACTGCTTCCTCGATCCGCTTGATGTTGAAGATCACGACCCAATCCTGCTCGGCCGAGGTCATGCCGGCAAGATCGGTCGCCTCTTCCGCATTGTAGCAGGTCGAGAAGGCGTACTTGCCTTCATAGTCGGCATCGCAATTGTCGAGATTGCCGTCGACCAGCACCTGCCAGGCGACCTCCATCTTGTCGCCGTCGATCGCGGTGAAGACGCACTTGTACTTCTTCGGATCATCAAGATCGCGCCCGTCGTTGGGGATCGGCACCCGGTGCTCGCAGTTGGCGAAGACATAGCCGGTGCGCGGATACTTCTGCGGACGCAGGCCGTGGATGTCGCGCGCGTTGGGGATCTGGATGATTTTGTCGCAGCGCATGATGTCGCAGCGGATCCGGGCCACCCGCGTGTTCGCCTTGTCATTGGCGAATATGTAGCGCCCGTCATAGGTGCCCTCGGTGAACGACATGTGCGGATGATGCAGATCGCCGTTCAGATAGAAGCCACCGAAACGCTTGACGAAGTCCTTATTCTCGGCCAGCACGCCGGCCTCCAGAATGCGCTTCGAGGCATTCGAAATGCCCCAGCCGCGCGCGCCGTCGAAATTGAAGACCGGAATGCGCATCAGCTCGCGCATCGAGGGAACGCCGAAGATCCGTACCTCGCCGGTCTGGCCCGACGACCAGATGCCGTAATAATCGTCGAGATCGCCGGGCGGAACATGACCGTCCTTGTGATCGCGCGCAGCTGCCTTCGCCGGCCGTGCGCGGTTCTCCTCCATCAGCATCGACAGGCCGCCGACGCCGACGAGGCCGCCGATCAGCGCCGTCCCGGCGGTGCCGGTCAGCAGACCGCGGCGGCTGACGCCACGGCTGGGGGTGGACGTTGCGTCCGGCTTCGGAACGTTCGATTTTTCAGTCATTGGAGCCTCCATTGGTTGCGGGGGACGATGGGTTCGCCGATGCGCCGACCCTTCCGGCCGGGGTGCGGCCGGTCTTTGCGCATTCCTTGCGACGGGCGCGCTCGGCGAGCAGACGCGCCTTTTCCTTTCGTTGTTCAGGGGTCAGCGCGGAATCGGATGCGCGCAAGAGCCGCCGTTCACGGCGCAGGCGCAGCTCGATCATGTGGGGACAGACATGTTCGTCCCAATAGAACTTCTGACAGTCGAGACAGTAGATGCATTCATTGATGTTGATGCGGCCATCCGGATGGATCGCCGCCGTCGGGCAGGCATGGCGGCAGATCTGGCAGGGACTGCCGCATTCGCGATGGCGCTTCAGCCATGAGAACAGCGACAGCTTGTCGGGGATCGCCAGCGCCGCACCGAGGGGACAGAGATAACGGCAGAAGAAGCGCTCGATGAAGAGGCCCACGCCGATCAGTCCCAGGGCATAGACGACATAGGGCCAGGGCCGGTCGAACTTCAGAATGATGGCGGTCTTGAAGGGCTCGACCTCGCTGAAGATCTCGGCGAGCGAAAGCGAGTAGAGCGAGACTGCGAACAGGCCCATGAAGATGATGTATTTGACCGCCCAGAGGCGCTCATTGAGCCAGAAGGGAAGCTCGATCTGCGGAATCTTCAGCAGGCGGCCCAGCCGGTTGGTGATCTCCTGCAGCGCACCGAAGGGGCACAGCCAGCCGCAGAAGACGCCGCGTCCCCAGAACAGCAGACCGATCGCCACCCCGGACCAGAGGATGAAGATCAGTGGCGCCATCAGGAAATAGCCCCAGTCGAAGCCGGTGATCAGCGCTCCGAAGAAGGTGAAGACATTGACCACCGACAGCTGCGCGTTCATTATGAAGCCGAGCCAGACGAGCACCACCGTCAGATAGGAATAGCGGATGATCCCGGTCAGCCGCTTGTGACGAACCAGCCAGTCCTGAACGAAGAAGATCAGGGTCAGCACGCCGAGCAGGAAGAGGGTGAAGACGATCGCCGGCACGTTCGCCTTCCAGATCGTCCGCCACAGCCTGGCGCGTGCTGCCGTTTCTTCGGCGCTACGGCTATTCGCCACCGCACCGGACGGCTGCGCGGCGGCATCGGTTGCCGCGCTTGCCGGAGCAACCGGCTCCAGCAAGGTCTTCGGCAACCGGTAATCGAGTGAGAAGGTGACGAAAGCCTTCGAGCGCGGGCCCGTGAAACGCTGCACCAGCAGGTCGAGCCGGAAGGGCTTCGTCACGTCGAATCCCTTGTCGGCGGAAATCCGGAAGAGCGAGACTTCCTTCATGTCCGGGGCGTCCTCGGGGGCGAGCGCGATCAGGCGGCGATGGTCGCGATCGCGAAAGCGGATCGTGTTGTCGCCCTGGACCAGCACGATGCGGTCGAAGATGCCGCCGCGCACATAGCCCGATCCCTTGAAGGAATAAAGCCCGCGCCCGGCGACCAGAATCGCCCCATCGCCGGGCTTCAGCATCCGCAGCAGCACCTTCCATTCCCGGTCACCGATCAGATTGCGGCCGATCGCTTCGATATGGGCGGGCGCCAGATAGAGGTCGATGAAAGTGGCGTTCGGGTCGGGCGATTCAGGGCGCGCAGCGGCGACCTTCTCGCCGCGTTCGGCAAACGCCTTCGACACCTCGCCGACGGTCAGATGCAGCCGTCTTACCGAACCGTCGCCGAGCAGATCCGTCCAGCTGCGGCGAACGAAAGGAAGTGTCTTCAGACGATAGCGCGGACCTCGGGTGCCGGCCGTCGCTGCCCCTGCGGCGAGCCCGGCAAGCCCCTTGGCGCGTGCCAGCTTCACCGCCGCGCGGTGAAGCGAATCGTCGATCACCATGATGGTGACGGTGGCGCCGGCGACGATGTCGAGCTTGTCGGCGCCGGTCTCCTCGATCTGCTCGCGTACCAGATTGCGCCCGACATAGCCGTCGAGCACCTTGCGGATGCGCGCCTCCGGCACGCCGATCAGGACGATCGGTTCGTGATGCTCGATCAGCTCGACATGGCGCGCCACGCCCGACCGGTCGAGCACCAGCAGGATGGTGATCGGCTTGCCGGAATAGCCGGCCGTTGAAACCCAGTCGGTGGTGAGCAACGCATAGCCGACGAGATCGCCGTTCCGACGGATCGCGGCGGCCGGTGGATTGCCGGAAACCGGATCGATGGCATCCGCGCCTTCGATCAGATCACCGGCCGAACGTTCGGCCAGCACCTTGCCGAGCTCGGCTGCCCCGACAGCGCCGGTGGCAAGGCCGTTCGCGGCGATCAGCAGAAAAAGAAGAAGCAGGGCGCCAAGCGCGGACAGGATGCCGCTTCCCGCAGGGGAATCGGTCGGGGCATGAAAT
>RFIU01000308.1 GCA_003695555.1 Alphaproteobacteria bacterium | reverse complement strand
GGGTTGTACTGTCCGTTCGAAAAAAGATCGGGAATCAGATCCAGCTTTTCCACCCAGGTCGACAGGATGTCGTCCCAGGTCGAGACGACATTGCGCACCTGCGGCGCATAGCCGGGATCGGTGCAGACGAACCAGGCGCCGACCGCCTCGACCCATGTCCCGTCATGGAAGATCACAAGAGCGCGTACCGGACCGTCGGAGGTATCGTCGAACCAGTTGTCGTTGTCGATGGCGTCGTCCAGTGGCGGCTTGCGGTCGGAGTCGATGATGCCGGCGGCCCGCCCGTAGCCGCCGACGACCAACAGGCGGCCGGAATGCTCCTCGATCGTCATCTCGCCGAGCGTGTCGATCCGACCCTGCGGTTCGAGCAGATCGAAGTGCATGAAGGGAAAGCTGACGGGATAGTCGGGAACGCAGACGATCGGATTCGTGGCAGCCGTGAACGTCGTCGGCGTAGTGGTGTCATCGAAGGGCAGGGTGACACTGCCCGCGGTGGATGCGAGCAGCGCGCGCGGCCCGGCGTCGATGACCAGCTTGCGGCGACGGTCGGGCGCGCCGAGGTCGCTGCCGAATTTGGCATTGCGGATCGGTGGCGTCCTGCCGTTCTCATAGGCCAGGATACCGAGCTCCTGACCATTGTCGGCGATCATGTAGTTGTTGGCCTTCTTGTTGGCCAGATGCACCATCCAGACGATGTCGCGGATCGTCTTCGGCCCGTCGGAGGTGGCGACTGTCGACCCGATCGACACTTCACGTCCGCAGCCGCTCGGATACCGGGTCTGCGGGCCATCGTCATAGGCGAACAGGCGAAAGCGCGCCGCCTGCCGCTTGACCCGCCCCTGGCTGTCGCGCAGGTGTTCGGCGGTGATCGGCGTGTCATCGGTGCCGGGCCGGATCGGCAGCCCGCCGAACATGGGCGGATCGGACTGGACGATTTCGCCGGCGGCGGTCTCGGGTGCGATGTAGTATTCCTCGCTGTCGCCGACGCGGGCGAAATTGATGGTCGGGTGAATGCGGAAGATTGTCTGGGTCATCGTTCGGTTTCCTCGCATGGGTGAAGGCGAGGGGTGCGGCGGCCGTGTCCACGGGTGATCCGGAAAGTCGCGGGCCGCGTCCCTCGGGCGGAATTATTTCTTCGGTGCCGGCGTCGGTGCCTTCTTCTCCTGCGACCAGAAGAAGACATTGACGAAGGCATGGCTGATGTTGAGGTCGAGCCCGGGAAGGGCTGCGAGCCCGGCCTTCGGCGGGAACTGCTGCACCGTATTGTGACAGCGGAAGCAGTTGTCCATCGTGCTCTGTGTCTGAGTGAACGTCTCGATGGTCGCGTTCGAAAGCTTCAGCGAGCCGATCAGCAGCTCATCGGTGGCGAGGCTCTCGTCCGGCGCCAGCTTCGAGCCGTCCGTGAACCAGATCGCGCCGACCTCGAAATAGTTCGCCCAGACGTCCTTCAGGGAAACATGAACACTTTTGTTCAGCTGCAGGATCGCCTTGCGATTGTCCACATCCTTCGGATCCGTGGATCCGGGATCGGTGCCTTCGGCATAGACGCGGCAGACCTCGGTGACTGGGGACAGGGTCTGCGTCACCTCGTTCAGGGTCAGGTTCCCGGCGGCATTGACATTGCACCGGCGATAGGGCGTGCCGGCCCGATAGAAGGTCCAGTTCCTGCGTGATACGACCGTGTCGGGAGATAGCCCCTGATGCGAGACGTCCGGGGCGTTGTCCTTGTGTTCGAAGGTCGCCCAGATCATCTCCGGATGTCCCCTGACCACGCCGCCGATGTGAAAGCCGACCAGTGCCAGGGTGACGGTGACGGGCTGCGACGGATCGGCGACGATCCGGCCCTCGGCATCGTGGGTCAGGCGGGCGATCGGCGCCCTGATCGTGAAGAAGCCGCTGGTATCTTCGCCAGGATTGACGATCTTCCAGGACACCTTCAGTTCCTTCGCGCCGATGGGCCAGGGTTCCCTCGGGTTGAAATGACGCGCCGTATCGGGGTCGGTCAGGCCGTGCTCGCGCACGAAGGTGACAAATGTTTCGTCCAGATACTGCGAATAATAGACCGCATGACCCTGTAGATCGACGAGCACGCCATCGGTTCCGGCCTGCAGGATCTCGTCGAACGTCTCGCCCGTCATCGACTGATTCTTGCGCGGCAGGAAGGCGGGCGCCTTGTCGCCGAAGACCAGCGAGCGCGGCATGGCGAAGGACAGGAAGCGCGGCCGGCCGCTGCCATCGTCCTGGGTCAGCCACAGGAACGTCTGCCAGGACCACTGATGGAAGGCGCAGAAGCTGCCGCCCGTGAAGCCGGCGTCATTCGGCGGCGGGGTTTTCGCATGCGGGAACCACGTCGGATCGGCGCTGCATGTCGATTCATCGGATCCGGCGGCCGCCGGATTTCCCGACAGCAGGAAAAAGAATGCAAGGGTGGCGCAGGCGGCAAGGCCCTTCGAACAACGGAGCATGGAATGTCTCCCCCACGGTGGTTGGGACGCTGCATTCCGGCCGTGTTCGTTACTCCGTATCAGCTGCTGGGCGAAGAATGCAGGGCCGTTTCCCTCTGGTGGAATGAAGCATATACGATAGAGAGAAGAAATACAATACAATACCATATTAGAGAGCGCGTTATGGTATGATCAGCTTTATCTTTCAGCGTGTGCGCGGCTTGTCGGATGAGGGGAAAATGGGGGTGAGCATTACTTTTTTCGGGATTCCCGGATGAAGATACGACGCCGCGAAGGTGCGTGTGGCCGGATCCCCCGATACGCGCCACCGACGGGGCTTCGGGAACAGGCTCCGGCCGATTGCTTGCGTCTGCCTATTATTTCTTCGCGTCGTTCTTTTCTCCCAATGAGAAGAAATAACCGATGAAGGCATGGGAGATGTCGAGGTCCATGTTCGGTGGTCCGCCCTGGAAGGACAGGGTGTTGTGGCAGCGGAAGCAGTTCTGGGTATCGGCGGCTTCCTGGGTGAAGGTTTCCATCGTCGTGTTGGCGAGCTTCAGCGAGCCGGCCAGCAGCGTATCGTCCGCCAGACCAAGGCCGGGCTTCAACTGGCTTCCGTCCTTGAACCAGATCGCGCCACTCTCGAAATAGTGGGACCAGACGCCACCCTCGCGGGACAGGCGGGCGCGCACCCCCCGGTCGAGATCGACGATCGCCCGCCTATTGCCGGCCTCCATGGGGCTGGCGGGCTGGGGATCGACGCCGAAGGGGTGAAGTTGGCAGGCTTGGGTAATCGGCGACAGTTTCTGCGTGGTCTCGTTCAACATCAGCTTTTTGCCGGCATTGACGTTGCATTCGCTGTAGGGCGTATAGGCCTGATAGAAGGTCCAGTCGCGGCGAGAGACGATCATTTCGGGCGTCGGTTCGTTGACCGTCAGGTCGGGAGCGTTGTCCTCATGCTCGAATGTCGCCCAGATCATCTCGGGATGGCCGGCGACGGTGCCGACGACATGAAATCCGACCAGCGCCAGCGTTTCAGCGATCGGACGGGTCGGATCCGCGACGATCTTCCCATTTGCATCGTGCCGCAAGGCGGCGATCTGCGCCCGGATCGTGAAGAAGCGGCCGCTGGCGGCTTCCTCTGGTGTCGCGATCTTCCAGGAAATCTTCAGTTCCTTCGTGCCGACGGGAAATGGGGTTGTCGGTGAAAAGGCGTCGATTGCGTTCCGGCTCGTCAGCTGGTTGCTGCGGATGAAATCGACATAGGTCGGGTCGATGTGTTGCGAATAATAGACGGCGCGTCCCTGCCGGTCGATCAGCAGGCCACCGCTGCCGGCCTGAGCGATTTCGTCCACGGGGCTACCGGTCTTGGACTTGATGGTGCGCGGCAGGAAGAGCGGGATACTCTTTTCCATTCCTACGGGTTTGCCGAGGTCCTGTGGGCTCGGGAACGACAGAAAGCGCGGCTGCCCGCTGCCATCGTCCTGCGTCAGCCACAAGAACGTCTGCCAGGCCCATTTGTGGAAATCGCAGGCCGACCCGCCTTTGAAGCCGGCATCGTTCGCCGGTGGCGTCTGCGCATGTGGGAACCAGCCGGGATCGGGCGGACAGCTGGAGACGATATGCACCGGCTCGCCACCTGATTGCAATGACAGGGATCTGGCATCATCGGCGCGGGAATCGGCGGGCAGGACAAAGGTGGCGGTAGAGACGAGCAGGGCCGCGAGCGATACGGCTCGCGTCTTGATATCATGAAGCATGGCGATTTCCCCTCTGATCGGTGTACCGCCATGCAACGCCCTTTCTTTCACTCGAAGATCAGGAGAGAAAGGCGATACGTATTCCCTCAAAAGAGGAATACCATTATAAATTTATAGAAAAATGTCAATACAACACATTCTGTGGTGGTTTTGATCGTATGCAAAGTTCCGCCCTTGCATGAATCGAAGGCCGCTCGACGAGACTCCCGTTCAGCTTACCGTCCACTGGCCGATTCCTCCCTTGGTCGAACAGGAGGTGCGTCTGCGGGCCGGCAGGTCGCCGTCCGCCTTCGGGCTGCCGGGACGGATCATCTCAAGGAAGGCTTCGGCCGGTGTGATCCAGACGATCGCCTTTGCATCGCCACAGGTGAAGGTGAAGCCGATGTGGGGCGCGAAACATGCGAGATCCAGCCCGGGTTTTGGGTCCCACCCCCAGACATAAGGAACGTCCGGGTGTGACTGATTCCAGCCCCAGCGTTCGTTTGAGCCCGTAAAATGGACCCGCTGGAAATCATAGAGGCGCTTCGGCCCCTTCTTTGAAGGCTCCTTTTCAGGGGGCAGCCAGTCGGCTTCATCCGTGAATTTGCGCTTATCCGGGTCGTACCAGGTGCCGCCATGATGCCCGGCCCAGCAACTCCAGCCGTCGGGTGAGTCATAGCCTTTCGGGTTCTCCAACGCTTCTTCGATCTTTTTCGGGTCAATCGGTGACATGTCCAGGAAATCCGCATTCGTCAGCGTCGCGGCATTGCGGATCTTGTTGTGGCACTCGGCCAGCTTCTTCGCGAGCTCGGCCCGCGTCATCACCGGTCCGAGCTCATGCGCTTTGTCAGAGCCGTCGCATTTCATGAAACGGATGGCATCATCCGCTACACGCTGGCGAATGTCCTGAATTGCGCGATCATAATCGTCACGCAGGAATTTTTCTTCTGTGGACAGATCGGAAGCGGGTGTCGCGGTAGGAGTATCGGGAGCAGGTCCGGTGATGGCCATGGAAAGGGCTCCTATCCGAATTGTTTCTGCCGGTTACAGGGCTGCGCCAGATTATCATTCTGTTCGCGCAATGTAGTATAATGAGAGAAACTACTATTATCCACACTATATGCGCGAAATTCATTCTTTGCTCCCGTGGTCATGTTCCTGGGGAATGTCTGGCGGGCTTTCTCGGAAGGGGGAATTCGGGGATGTGTTGACCTGTTCGGCTGCTTGCTTCTCGCTTACTGAGAAGCGTATGCCAGAGGCGCAAGCGCGGGCCACTCTCTTCCGAAGAAGCCCCGCCAAGCGCAACCAACCCGGCCCGAGGGGGCGGGTTGGCAGCTTGAGGTGCCGGTCACCCTGGCTTCGGATACGGGCCAGCTGAAGGAATGAAAGAAAGAGACGCAGGCGGTGTTTTCCTGACCGTCTGCGGCCTTTCTTACTATTCCCCGGTCTCGACGTATATCTTGCCGCCTTTCTGGCGGAACTCGGCTGCCTTCTCGCGCATGGCGGCTTCGGCATCGTCCGCCGGCGCGGCTGTTTGATTCTGCAGCTTGGCGAATTCACGGATTTCCTGACTGATCGCCATCGAGCAGAACTTCGGTCCGCACATCGAGCAGAAATGGGCGACCTTGTGTGCTTCTTTCGGCAGCGTTTCGTCATGGAAGGCCATCGCCCGGTCCGGGTCGAGGGCGAGGTGGAACTGATCCGCCCAGCGGAAGGAAAAACGCGCCCGCGAGAGCGCATCGTCCCAGATCCGCGCCGCCGGATGCCCCTTGGCGAGATCGGCGGCGTGGGCGGCGATCCTGTAGGTGATGACGCCTTCCTTGACGTCGTCGCGGTCGGGAAGCCCCAGATGCTCCTTAGGCGTCACATAGCAGAGCATGGCAGTGCCGAACCAGCCGATCATCGCCGCCCCGATCGCGCTCGTGATGTGATCATAGCCCGGTGCAATGTCGGTCACCAGGGGTCCCAGCGTATAGAAGGGCGCGCCGTGGCAGGCGGCGAGCTGCTTGTCCATGTTCTCCTTGATCTTGTGCATCGGCACATGGCCGGGGCCCTCGATCATCACCTGACAGCCGTGGCGCCAGGCGACCTCGGTCAGCTCGCCCAAGGTCTTCAGCTCCGCAAACTGCGCGGCGTCATTGGCGTCGGCGATCGAACCGGGCCTCAATCCGTCGCCGAGAGAGAAGGCGACGTCATAGGCGGCCATGATTTCGCAGATCTCCTCGAAATGCTCATAAAGGAAGTTCTCGCGGTGATGCGCGAGGCACCATTTGGCGAGGATCGAGCCGCCGCGCGAGACGATGCCGGTGACGCGCTCGGCAGTCAGCGGAACATAGGCGAGGCGCACGCCGGCATGGATCGTGAAATAGTCCACGCCCTGCTCGCACTGTTCGATCAGCGTATCGCGGAAGACTTCCCAGCTGAGATCCTCGGCGATGCCGCCGACCTTCTCCAGCGCCTGATAGATCGGCACCGTACCGATCGGCACCGGGGAGTTGCGGATGATCCACTCGCGCGTGTTGTGGATATTGCGCCCTGTCGAGAGGTCCATCACCGTGTCCGCGCCCCAGCGGATCGCCCAGACGAGCTTCTCCACCTCCTCCTCGACGCTGGATGCCACCGCCGAATTCCCGATATTGGCGTTGATCTTGGTGAGGAAATTGCGGCCGATGATCATCGGCTCGGATTCGGGGTGGTTGATGTTCGACGGGATGATCGCGCGTCCCGCTGCCACCTCGTCGCGCACGAATTCCGGGGTGATTTCGTCGGGCAGGTCGGCACCGAAAGGCTCACCATCGCGCGGCAAGGGCCGGCCGGCGCGCCGGGCCAGTTCGCGGGCCTTGGCAAGCTGCATGTTCTCGCGGATCGCAACGAATTCCATCTCCGGCGTGATGATGCCGGCGCGCGCATATTCGATCTGCGTCGGCCGGCGACCGCGCGCGGCCTTGAGGGGGCGATGACGGTTCGGAAATTCCGGCGCCAGATAGCGCTCGGCGACCGCACCATTGTCTTCCGGTGCG
>RFIU01000307.1 GCA_003695555.1 Alphaproteobacteria bacterium | reverse complement strand
CATAGGAACGCTGCGCCCTGTTGAAGGGCTGCTCTTCCCAGTCCATCGCGAACATGTACTGGCGCAGAAAAGTTCCCAGATGTTCGAGCAGGGAACGCAGCCGGCCGATGACCGGATAGTTTCGCCGGATGGCATGTTTCGTCTGGGCGATGTCGATGATGAAGAGCACCACGAGCGCAAGCGCGCCGAGGCCGATGACGAAGATGAACAGCGCGGCGAGAAACAGCAGCGTTTCCTGAATGAAGGGCGAAACCATGGTGCCGCTGACCGTACTGAACATCGTGTCATCCCCCTCGGTTCGCCCGCCGGCCGACCATCGGCCGCACGCATGTTGGTCGAGTTTAGGGCAGTCAGTGGGTCGAGGGAAAGCGGGATCAGCCCCTGCCGGCCGGCTCAGCGGTGGCGACGCCAGATCTGCCAGAGATAGCGCAGGAAATACCAGGTGCCGGCGAGATTGGCGAGGATCGAACCGGCGAGCACGGCTTTCGCCAAGGGATGGTCGGCCGCGATCCAGCCGAGCGCGACGCTCTGCAGCAGCAGGATGCCGCACCCGAGCCACAGCGCGCCCTTGAGGAGCAGTGCGGTACGCTGCGGGGTCAGGCGCTTCAATGCTTCATCAAGTTCGTCGCGGACACGCCGGCGACGTTCGAGGGGGCCTTCCTCGGCCTCAGGCGGAGGGGATGCGGGAGAACTCACCGAACGCCGCCGATCAGCCGACGGGCGAGTCGGCGGAAACCGTCTCGCGATGTTCGCCGATCATCGAAAGATCAGTCGCGGGAGCCCCCTTCGGGCTCATCTCCAGCATGCGTTCGAGCGGCTGCACGGCTCGCACGCGAACGTCTTCCGGCACCTCGATGCGCGGCTTCAGATCGCGCAGCGCCACATAGAGCTTTTCCATGCTGTTCATCGCCATGAAGGGACACATGTTGCAATTGCAGTTGCCGTCCGCGCCGGGGGCGCCAATGAAGGTCTTGTCGGGTCGCACTTTCCTCATCTGATGGATGATATGCGGTTCGGTGGCAACGATGATGGTCTTCGCAGGAGTTTCGGCGGCAAAGCGCAGGATCGAGCTCGTCGAGCCGACATGATCGGCAAGGGTGAGGATCGATTCCGGGCATTCCGGATGGGCGGCGACCGGCGCATCCGGATATTTCGCCTTCAGCTTGACGATTTCACGTTCCGAGAAACGCTCATGAACGATGCACACACCCGGCCAGAGCAGCATCTCGCGCCCCGTTCGGCGGGCGAGATAGGCGCCGAGATGGCGGTCCGGTGCGAACAGAATCGGCTGGTCAGCGGGTATCTGCCGGATGATATGTTCGGCGTTCGACGAGGTCACGATGATGTCGCTTTCCGCCTTCACCGCGGCCGAGCAGTTGATGTAGGTGATGGCCAGATGATCGGGGTGTGCACGGCGGAAGCGGGCGAACTCGTCGGGCGGACAGCTTGCTTCCAGCGAACAGCCGGCGCGCGCGTCGGGCAGCACGACCGTCTTGTCGGGCGAGAGGATCTTCGCGACCTCCGCCATGAAGCGCACGCCACAGAAGGCGATGACCTCGGCATCCGTCGCCGCGGCCTTGCGAGAAAGATCCAGACTGTCCCCGACGAAATCGGCAATGTCCTGAATTTCCGGCGCCTGATAATAGTGCGCCAGGATCACGGCATTGCGCGTGCGGCGAAGCCGTTCGATTTCCGCCTCGACATCGATGCCGGGCGGAATTTCCGGCTCGGGCGAGGGTTCGAACAGCTTCGGGTCGAAGGCCATGGTCATGGTCGTCTTCACCTCCTTGCCGGCCGCCCTGAACTTTGTGGGCGGATATGTTCTTCGCCGGCATCTGACTTCGGACTCTCTTCCACTTTGGGCGAGAGTCCTCTTCCTTCTCATCCCTTGATATAGGGAACAACCCCGAAAAAGCGAGGGCTTCCTGTCGGCTCGCATTCGCCTGTCGTCATGCTCTGGTCTCGGGAAGCATACGGGCGGTTAGAAAGCGGCGGAATGCCCAAGCCGGAAAATGCAAGGTTGCGTCCGTATCCGGTTTGTCGAGGCTGCCGTCATCGGAAGGTGAAACCGGCATGACCTTGCCTTCTTCGATCAGCGCGATCAGATGGGCGAGCGTCGAGGCGGCGGCCGCCGGATAGAGGCGCGGATCGAGCTCGGGATAGATGCGCAAGACCAGATCGGCGATGCTCGCCTCCTGCATCTCGGCAAGCAGGCGCCGGATCGCCGCTTCGCGAAGACGTCTATGATGCAGCAATTGGCGCACATGCGCATGCGGCTCACGGATCACGGGACCATGAGTCGGCAGATAGAGGCGATCCTGATCGCGACCGAGCAGGCGTTCGAGCGAGCACATATAGGCCGCCATGTCGCCGTCGGGGGGAGCGATGACGCTCGTTGACCAGCCCATGACGTGGTCACCGGTGAAAAGGATGCCTTCTTCTTCCAGCGAGAAGCACAGATGGTTCGCGGCATGCCCCGGCGTGTGAATCGCGCGGATCATCCAGCCGTCACCGACGATGCGAGCATCGTCACCGATCATCACATCGGGACGAAAGTTCCAGTCCGCACCGGCTTCGAATTCGCCTTCCGGCATCAGATCGGCGATCTTCGGCGCCAAGCGACGGGCGCCGGCTCCATGGGGGCCGAAGGCCAGGATTGGTGCGCCGGTGCGTTCGGCGAGCGCTCGGGCAAGTGGTGAGTGATCCCGGTGCGTGTGAGTGACCAGAATGTACGAAACGTGCCGACCGCCGATGGCTGCGATCAGCGCATCGAGATGTGCTTCATGCTGAGGTCCGGGATCGATTACCGCCAGATCGCGGCCGGCTCCGACCAGGAACGTGGCGGTTCCGTGATGGGTGAATGGACCCGGATTGTCGGCAAGAACCCGCCGCACCCGGCGGGTAACGGCTTCTGCCGAACCGGGCTGCGGCCTGCTTTGTTCTTTTCCCTTTCCGGTCATTCGAAAGCCTTCCTCACGGATCCGCAAGCCTGCCGCATCGGTATGTCCCAGCCTCGTCCCTCTCGCAAGCTGGTCGAAGAGCGGGCGAACGGAATCAGGCATTGAAGGGATCGGTATCGCCATCTTCTTGTTTCCGTCGCGCCACCGTTCGGCTTATAAGTGAAAAAATTACGAAACATTCATATTTTGCGAGTGATACTCCGAGAAACGGTATCATCAGCCTTAGCAGGATGTTAAGATTGATTCTCTAAGGATGAGAAAGAGCTGAGATTACGGGAGGACACGCAAGGGGGGCTGCAAGGTCAGTGCCGTCTGACGGCATAGAGGAAGTATGTCAGGGGCTTCGAATTCATTGAATCAGAAGAAATCCTTGGTCCGGCCGGGGGGAGATGAGGCCGTGCCGGCGATTCCTGCTGCAAACGAGCTGCCGCACGAATCCCTTGCGGAAATCGTCGACAGTGCGGTTCAGGGGATCATCATCCACAAGGGCGGGCCGCCGCTCTTCGTCAACCGCGCCGTCGCCCGCCTTGTCGGTGCGCGAGACGTTCAGGAGGTCGTCGGGCGTTCGATCCTTGAATGGATCCACGAAGGCGATCGGGCGCGCATTGCCGGCCATGTCGCGGCGCGACTCGAAGGCAACAATGCCGATGTGCCGCGGGACTACCAGTTCCGTCTCCTGCGACTTGATGGCGGAGAACGCTGGGTGGACTGCCGTGCGACCGCGATACGCTGGCAGGGCGATCTCGCGGTTCTCGCGACGATCTTCGATATCACCCCCCAGAAACAGGCGGAAGCTGCGCGCGCCCGCTCGCAGACCCTGTTCGAGCGGGTCTTCACGGCAAGCCCGGACATGCTTGCGCTGTTCTATCTGGATTCCGGCGTATTTCTGGACGTCAATCCGCACTTCGCCGAGGCCATCGGTCTCGATCGACGGCATGTCCTGGGACAGACGGTTTTCGACCTGCGTTTCTGGGACGATACCTCCATGCCCTTGAAGCTGCGCGCCGCGATGCGACAACAGCGCTCGATCCGGGATCGTGAAGCGGTGGCGCGATGCAGCGACGGAAGACTGTTCCCGATCCGCTTTTCGGCGGAAAAGCTCGTTGTTGACGGAGCGGACGTCGTTCTCATCATCGCTCGCGACATCAGTGAGGAAAAGCGCCGCGAGGCCGAACTGCGTACCAGCCGCGATGCAGCGGAGCTGGCCAATCGATCGAAGAGCGAATTCCTTGCCAATATGAGCCATGAGCTGCGCACCCCTCTCAATGCGATTCTCGGCTTTTCTGAAATCATCCGGGCCGAGACGCTCGGGCCGATCGGAGATCCACGATACAAGGAGTACGCCGCCGATATCCATCGTTCCGGAAGTCACCTCCTGGAGATCATCAATGACATCCTGGATCTTTCCAAAGTCGAGGCAGGGCGACTGGAAATTCACCCCGAAAAGATGGAAGTCGGGGAGGTCGTCGATCAGTGTGTCCGGCTGGTGCGTGAACGAGCGCGAAGGGCTGGAATTTCACTCTCGGTGGCGGTCGAACCGATGGATCTCGAAGTCGCTGCCGATCGCCGACTGGTAAAGCAGATTCTGCTCAATCTGCTGTCAAACGCGATCAAGTTCACACCCGAAGGCGGCAAGGTAACGATCCGCGCCCGGCGAACGCCCGATGGTTCATGCCTGCTGTGTGTGGCCGATACCGGCATCGGCATGAGCCCGGGCGAAATCAGAAAGGCGATGGTACCTTTCGGCCAAGTGGACAGTGTCTTTACCCGACGACATGAAGGGACAGGACTTGGGCTCCCGCTCGTCCAGGCGTTCGTCCAAGCGCACGGAGGCACCCTCAAACTGGAAAGCGAAAAGGGCAGGGGGACAAGGGCGGACGTCATCCTGCCGGATGTCCTGCGGTGACGACCCCTTCGACTTGCAGGTCGAAGAATGGCGAGAGCCGATCCTTCAGCTGAATTCCAGCAGACAGAGGATCTGCTCGACCCTGTTTGCCTTCCCGAGAGGCAGGGCCAGAACGTCATAGTGTCGAAAATCATGCGCTGCCCAAGGGACCGGAACAGACCGTCTGAAGAGCGGCCGACCGGTATCGACGATCCAGCGAAAGCGAGCGACGATCCCCTCGGCTCCATCGACTTCGTCGATGATCTTGCCGGTCGGATCGCTGCCGGTCATTTCGACAAGACAGGTACCATAGAGACGAAGCCGGAATACGCATTCGCCATTATCGCCCTCGACCTTCTCGCTGATCGACAGATAACCGAGAACCGGCTTCAATTCCCGAAGGTCGAAGTCCCCGCGGGTCGGCAGACGCCGGCGCTCCCGCTTGCGCTTCCACAATTCGAAAAGAAAGCGCATCCGTTCGCTCGGCAGATCGGCAGTGTCGAAGTCGATCGTGCCGGGACCTGTGTGGAAGAGCTTCATTGCCCCACTCTTTCCATCAAGCATCGGAACACTTTTCCGGTGCTTCATTAATTCGTGGCAGATTCGATCAAGAATGGCCAATCACATTTTCGTGATCGTTCTTCAGATTCTGATATTCTGATTTCATGATCATGCTGAGACAGAAAAACAGGCCTCACCTGTCCATATAACAATCATAACGGTTTTCCCTGCGTGTTTTCACCTTGACTTCCGACTTCCTTCTTGCCGTTCTCGTGTCATGCTGACTGCACCGTAACCCGAGAACGGGCCAGGAGGGCAGTCTGGAGATCTCGGAACGGAATAGCATGGTCATGGGGATTTCAGACGACTCTCCCGATCGCGCCCTGCAGGCGGATACAGATGGTTCGCCGTCGTCCGATCGGAGAATCGATCCGGTCCTCGTTGCCCAGCTTCTGAGGGGCGGCGGTCAAGGGGAAGGGCCCTTCGTCCATATCGAGACGCATATCTCGCATGTCTTTCTGGCCGGTGCGCGTGCCTTCAAGCTGAAGAAGGCGGTCCGGCTGCCCTTCCTGGACTATTCAACGCTGGAGGCGCGGCGCCGAATGGCGCTGCGCGAACTGCTGATCAACCGTCTTTTCGCGCCGGAACTCTATCTCGGTCTGATGCCGCTCGTGAGGGAGAGCCGCTGCGGCACGGAACGCGGAGCCGTGCCCTTTACTCTCGGTCCGTTGTTGATGCCGCAGACCATTGCCGGCGGGCAGGATCTCGAAGCCCTTCTGAGCGACCCGGAAGCTCTCGACGCCCTGCTCGGCGAATGGGCCGGGGACAATCAGGTGTGTGAGTGGCTGGTGGTAATGCGCCGCTTTGCCGACCAGGACCGCTTCGATCGCCTGGCGTCGGCCGGGGGGCTTCAGGCGGCGGATGTCAGCGGTCTTGCCGATGCACTGGCACGATACCATCAGCGCTCGGCCATCCGCCGGGACCTCGGTGGGCCAGAAGTATTGGCACGCGGCTTCGCCGATGTCGTCGCGACGTTGGAGTCTCTGCCGGATTCCCCCTGGTCCGCGTCCGAGCTTGCGAAATTCTCTGAAGGAGTTATGTCCCGCATCGAACAGGCGGCGCCCAGACTTGACGCCCGCCGCCGCCATGGTCGGGTGCGCCGCTGCCACGGCGACCTGCATCTGGCCAATGTCTGTCGCTTCGAAGGTCATGTTCGCGCTTTCGATGCGATCGAGTTTTCCGACCGGATCGGGGTGATCGACATTGCCCATGATGCCGCCTTTGCGGTCATGGATCTGATTGCCCATCATCACCCACGGGCCGCCAGCCATCTGTTCAAT